>SPCL01000078.1 GCA_004525335.1 Thermodesulfobacteriales bacterium | reverse complement strand
CCATAGTTGAGATATTATATATTCAATACAACAGCGGTCAATTTCTCCTCTGTTAAAATTAGATTTTTTATATAAGTTATCAAAAATTGGAGGAATCCATTTCTGTGGAGTAATATCGAAATAAGGTAGTATGTAAAAGATGTTAAGAAGGTTGACTTAAGAGCCAATTTTACTGTAAGATTTTGGGATAAAATGAAAAAAGAACTTAACAAAAAGCAAAAGGATATAAAAGAACAAGAGTTAGAAACCAAAGAATGGATTGAATCGTTTGATTACGTATTAGAAAATAGCGGTGATCAGCGCGCAGCAAAGTTAATTAAAATACTCCAGATACATGCACAAAAAAAGGGAATCAAGCTACCTTTTACCGCCAACACTCCATATATCAACACCATTCCTGTAACCAAGCAACCAAAATATCCCGGGGACCCGGAAATTGAATGGAAAATTAGAAGCCTCATTCGCTGGAACGCAATGGCAATGGTTGTAAGAGCCAACAGGCTTGAGGTAGGTATTGGCGGTCATATATCCACTTTTGCCTCAGCGGCTGCCTTATACGAAGTTGCCTTTAATCATTTCTTTCGAGGCAGAAACGAGAGTCACGAAGGAGACATTGTCTATTTCCAAGGTCATGCAGCTCCCGGAATATACGCAAGGGCATTTCTCGAAGGAAGACTCTGTATCGAAGACCTGCAAAACTTTAGACGGGATTTACAGCCGGAAGGCGGGTTAACTTCATACCCCCACCCATGGCTAATGCCTGATTTTTGGCAATTTCCAACAGTTTCTATGGGCCTTAGCCCAATTATGGCCATCTACCAAGCAAGGTTTAACCGGTATTTAGAGGATAGAGGGCTTAAAAAACCCTCTGACGCAAGAGTATTGGCTTTTTTAGGAGACGGTGAGACAGATGAACCTGAAACCCTGGGAGCCATAACATTAGCTTCAAGAGAACACCTGGATAATCTCATTTTTGTAGTAAATTGCAACCTTCAACGACTTGATGGGCCAGTAAGAGGAAATGGAAAAATAATCCAAGAGCTAGAGGCTATTTTCAGAGGCGCCGGTTGGAACGTGATTAAAGTTTTATGGGGAAGCAACTGGGATCCGCTTCTTGAAAAAGATAAAGATGGAATACTCGTAAAAAGAATGACAGACGCTTTGGACGGAGATTATCAGAAATACTCAGTAGCCTCAGGTGAATATATTAGAGACCACTTTTTTGGAACCGACCCTCGTCTTCGTGAAATGGTAAAAGATCTATCAGACACCGATCTTCAAAAACTTAGAAGAGGGGGGCATGACCCCGAGAAGATATATACAGCATATAAGGCAGCTATTGAAAACGTCGGATCTCCAACCGTTATTCTTGCAAAAACTATAAAAGGGTACGGACTAGGCGAAGCAGGGGAAGGAAGAAATATTACCCATCAACAGAAAAAGCTAAATGAAGATGAGCTAAAGCTTTTTAAGAAACGTTTTGATATACCAATCTCAGATGAAGATGTATCAAGAGCGCCTTTTTATAAACCTGACGACAAGAGCTTAGAAATTCAGTATATAAAAGAAAGAAGAGAAGAGCTTGGGGGTTATCTGCCTAAGCGTGAAGTAATATGCGATCCAATTAAAGCTCCTCCGGAAAAACTCTTTGAAGAATTTTATCAAGGCTCTGGGGACAGAGAAGTCGCAACAACAATGGCAATTGTTAGGATGCTATCAAAGATGCTAAAAGATAAAGATATCGGCAAACTTATTGTTCCGATCGTGCCAGATGAAGCCCGTACGTTTGGAATGGAAGCTCTTTTCAGACAGGTAGGAATTTACTCACACGTAGGGCAGCTATACGAGCCCGTTGACGCCGAAACGCTGTTATATTATAAAGAAGCTAAAGATGGTCAAATTTTAGAAGAAGGCATCACAGAAGCAGGCTCTATGTCGTCATTCATTGCTGCAGGCACCGCCTACGCAACCCATGGAATCAACACTATTCCTTTCTTTATCTACTATTCGATGTTCGGATTTCAGAGAATTGGCGATCTTGTCTGGGCTGCAGCTGACATGAGGTGTAAAGGTTTTATGGTTGGTGGCACAGCTGGAAGAACAACCTTAGCCGGTGAGGGTCTACAGCATCAAGACGGCCATAGTCATTTGCTTGCGTACCCGGTACCAAATCTCAAAGCATACGATCCGGCATTCGCATATGAAATAGCAGTGATTCTACAAGACGGCATCCGCCGTATGTATGTAGAACAGGAAGATCTCTTCTACTACATCACTGTAATGAATGAACCCTACGTTCAGCCACCAATGCCCGAAGGCTCTAGAGAAGGAATTCTAAAAGGCATGTATAAGTTTAAGGATTCTGAAAACAAAGAAGCAACACTGCACGCACAGCTTTTTGGAAGCGGCACGATCCTAAATGAAGTGCTGAAAGCACAAGAAGTACTTGGGGAGAAATACGGAGTAGCTGCAGATGTATGGAGTGTTACTAGCTATAAAGAACTATATAGAGACGGCCTTGAGAAAGAGCGCTGGAACATGCTTCATCCTTCTGAAATAAGAAGAACCCCATATATAACCGAGTGCGTAAAAGACGCTCCGGGAGTATTTGTTGCAGCTTCAGATTACGTAATGGCTCTCCCCGATTCTATATCCCAGTGGCTTCCTCGCCCACTTGTTTCATTAGGTACAGACGGATTTGGAAGGAGCGCAAGTCGAAAGGATCTTAGAGATTTTTTTGAAGTAGACTGGAGATATATAACTCTAGCTGTGCTTGCATCGCTAACTTGGGAAAAAGAGATTGATCCGGGTCTAGTAGAAAAAGCTATTCGGGAAATGGGTATAAATCCTAGCAAGGTTAATCCGTTGATTTCATAATCATAACAGCGTCAAGTTGATTTTAGTTGCTTAAGATACTAGCTATAATTAGTAATAGAGAAACTCAAGGGGTAAGACCAAATGACTATCGAATATAAGCTGCCCGATCTTGGAGAAGACATTGAAACAGGTGATGTCATAGGTGTGTTTGTATCTGTTGGCGATACAGTAGTTGAAGACCAAGCGCTATTAGAAATAGAAACTGATAAAGCCGCAATCGAAATCCCCGCACCAGCCGCAGGAACAATCAAAGAGGTACATATAAAAGAAGGCGACACAATAAAAGTTGGCCAGCTGCTGGTAACAATAGATGACGGTAAAGCAAAGACTAAAGGCTCTCAAGTCAAAGAGGTTGCTAAAACACAAGATGAAGTAATAGAAGAAGTCGCGGAAAAAGAAGTAGAAGAAGAGATGGATGCCGACCCTGAATCAGAGCCTCAAGAAGTAGAGCTAAACACTACACAGGATTTAACAGAAAACTCAGAAGAAAAAGAAATCCCGGATACCGCAGAACCATTAGCTAAGAATAAGAATGCTGTGCCGGCTTCACCGACTACAAGAAGAATGGCAAGGGAACTCGGTATAGATATAAATCTAGTAGAAGGAACAGGTCCGGGAGGACGAATATCAGAAGATGATATTAGAAATTATGCGCCTGGGAAAAGATCTAAACCAAAAAGCGAACCACAAGCTCCGGAACCTCCTGTGATTGAACCTCAAGATCCTAAGGACAAAGCAAGTTCCGACAAATGGGGCAACATAGACCGCACTCCAATGTCTAAGGTGAGGAGACTTACCGCTGAGCGTTTAACCAAAGCATGGACCGCCCCTCATGTAACACAGTATGACAAAGCCGATATAACAGAGCTTGAGAAACTCAGAAAAGAATTTGGTGACAGTGTTGCAAAAGCAGGCGGCAAATTAACTATGACCTCAATTATTCTAAAGGTTATAGCATCCGCCTTAAAAGCTTTCCCTGAGTTCAACGCTAGTGTGGATATGGAAAATGGAGAAATTTTATATAAGAAATACTATAACATCGGAGTAGCCGTAGATACCGATAGAGGTCTTCTTGTCCCTGTAATAAAAGATGTAAACAAAAAGAACATCACTAAATTATCTGTCGAGCTGAGCGAGCTATCAGAAAAGGCCAGGAACAAAAAAATCACAGTTGATGAGCTTCAAGGCGGCACTTTTACGATAAGCAACTTGGGTGGTATCGGCGGCACATATTTTTCCCCTGTACTTAATGCCCCTGAAGTTGCCATACTTGGTATATCACGCTCAGCCATTGAGCCTGTCTATATAGACGGAGGGTTTCTGCCAAGACTTATGCTCCCTCTATCTCTTTCATACGATCATAGACTAATAGACGGGGCTGATGCCATAAGATTTTTACGCTGGATAATTGAGGCCCTTGAGGAGCCTTTCAAGATACCGCTTGAGGGATGACTCAATTAACAAGAAGAGAGTAAAATGAGTAACGCAGAAAACAAAACACAAGTAGCAATTATTGGAGCCGGCCCGGGCGGTTACCCGGCAGCATTCTTAGCCGCAGACCTAGGGCTCGAGGTTACAATGATAGACCCTGAAGATAATCCTGGTGGAGTATGTCTCTACAGAGGATGTATACCTTCTAAGGCTTTACTCCATAGTGCTAAAGTAATCTCGGAAGCTGAACATTTAAAAAATTTAGGGATTACATTTAACAAACCGAAAATAGATCTGGACAAACTGCGCGATTGGAAAAATGGAGTAGTGGAAAAATTAGTAAGAGGCTTGGGTCAATTATCCAGACAAAGAAAAGTGACTTATCTACAGGGTAGGGCTACCTTTTTAAATTCAACCACGCTGGAAATAAAAAGGACCGATGGGAGTATGGAAGAGTTGGAATTTGAATATGCCGTGATAGCCACAGGTTCACGGCCGGCTCATATCCCAAGTTTTCCAAATGATTCTCCTCACCTGCTAAATTCAACCTCCGCGCTTGATCTACCCGAAATCCCAAAAACAATGTTAGTTGTTGGTGGGGGATATATTGGTCTTGAATTAGGAACAGTATATGCAGCTTTAGGGACAAAAGTATCGGTTGTAGAAATGACCTCGGGCCTTATGCAGGGAGCCGACAGAGACTTGGTAAGAGTTCTTCAAAAAAGCTCTGAACCAATTTATGAGGCTATTATGCTAAATACGAAAGTAGTTCATATGGAAGAAACCAAAAATGGCATTAAGGTAAAATTTGAAGCTGAGGGATCAGAAGATACTGAGATGATATTTGATAGAGTGTTAGTATCTGTTGGACGAAAACCTAACTCTGAGAACCTCGGCTTGGAAAACACGGGTGTAGAAGTGGACAGTAAAGGCTTTATTAAAACCGATAATCAAAGAAGAACATCTGACCGTAATATATTTGCAATAGGGGATGTTGCAGGAGAGCCGATGCTAGCTCACAAAGCTACTCATGAGGGTAGGATTGTTGCCGAAGTATTAGCAGGAAGAAATGTAGCCTTTGAACCAAACGCCATACCGGCAGTCGTATTCACCGATCCTGAAATCGCATGGTGCGGAATTACAGAGACCGAAGCTAAAGAAAAAAAACTAAATATTAAAGTTGCAAGATTCCCGTGGAGCGCTTCAGGTAGAGCTACAACATTAGACAGAAATGACGGTGTCACAAAACTCATAATTGATCCCGAAACTGATAGAGTTTTAGGTATGGGTATTGTAGGCCCTGGAGCGGGAGAGCTTATAGCAGAAGGCGTTTTGGCAATAGAGATGGGGGCTTTAGTATCAGACTTAGAGCTTACAATTCACGCCCATCCAACCTTATCTGAAACAGTTATGGAATCAGCTGAAGTTTACTATGGACTCAGCACCCATATGTACAAACCTAAAAGAGATAGATAGAATTTCACCCATGAGCAACGACTCTACTCAGTCTCAAGGCAACTCACATGAAGTTCAAATAGCGCATCTTACAATACTGCCCGAAGAAAAGTATTTGAGCGCTATTGTGGATGTTGTAAGTGATCTCGCTAATGCAAATGGAATTAGCAAAAAAGACACTGGGCATCTAGATAAAGTTTTAGTTGAAATATTCAACAATATTGTGAAATATGGGTTTCAGGAAGACACATGTAAGCCTATAGAAATTTCCATATTTAAACGTCTACATACTTTTGTAATATCACTTGAAGACAAAGGGCTCCCATTTGATTATGAAAATCTTGAATTAGGTGAAGATGCGCGGTTCAAATCATATCTATCCAAAAGCTATGCTGATCAAGTCAATTTTTATTGCCTGGGAACTCTGGGAAACAGGACAGAGATAGTAAAAAATCTACCCGCCTCTGATATTAGAGAAGAAATGGATATCTCTGAGCACCACGAGCACTTAAAACAGGAACCTGCCCAACTGAGCGCAGAAATTAAAATAGATAGTTTCAATCATAGCAAAGTTCATGAACTTGTAAGATTGGTTTACAAATGCTACGGATACAGCTACGCAAATGAATTTATGTACTACCCTGAACAGATCGAAGCCCGTCTGCATTCTCAGTTAATGACCTCATGTGGGGCATATAACAGCGATGACGAGCTTGTAGGTCATCTAGCTTTAATCTACAGCAAACCTGGCGCTAAAGTAGGAGAATCTGGGGAAGCGGTCGTTGACCCTCGCTACCGAGGGCATCATATTTTCCCGAAAATGAAAACTTACATGACTGAACATGCTTCCTCCCATGGGGTAATTGGAGTTTATGGTGAAGCGGTCACAGTCCACCCATACAGCCAGAAAGGAAGCCTTGAGCTAGGCTCTTGTGAGACGGGATTTCTATTAGGATATAGCCCGGGGACTGTTTCATTTCAAAACATATCTGAGGACGAAAAACCGAGGCGACAATCTATAGCTCTCATGTTTACGCCTATCCTTAAAAGTAAGCCTGTTAAAGTTTATGTGCCTGAGGTATATAAAGAGATAATTGAAACAATCTATAGTCGTATTGGATTTGAGAGAGAGTACATTTCTGAGAATATAAACTCGAAGTATTCTAAAAAAGGAAACGGTCAGATGACGGTATCTATCCGCTCAGACCACAATCAGGGAATAATAACAGTTGATGAATTCGGCAAAAGGACGCTAGAGGAAATTCATTTCCATCTAAAGCAGCTTTGCATACAGAGGGTCGATTGTATATACGCGGACCTTCCTTTAAACAAAAAGGGTGCGGGATACATAGCTTCTAAATTAAGAGAGTTAGGCTTCTTCTACGGATACTTAATTCCTGAATATTCTGATTCAGATGTCCTAAGGCTTCAGTATCTAAACAACGTCGAGATCTCAAGAGAAGATATCAAAACTGCTTCAGACTTTGGCGAGCATCTATTAGATTTGATAATAAATGATTGGTCTGATGAGAATAGATAGCCCTTATGCCTTTCCATAAACCGGCAAAATTGCTCCGCTGATTTTATCAGCTTCCCTAGAACAAAGAAAAGTAATGACTTCTGCTATCTCTTGAGGGTTAACCCATTTTTTAAAATCAGCCTTTGGCATATCTTTTCTGTTTCTGGGAGTATCCATAGTTCCTGGAATAATTGCATTTACGTTTATGTTGTAGTCCGAAAGTTCATCCGCCAGTGATTGAGTAAGATTTAATACAGCCGCCTTCGATGCTCCGTAAGCAGACATATTCTTAACTCCATTTAGAGCAGGGCGGGCTCCTATATTAATTATTCGGCCGTATTTTTGTTTGATCATTTGGGGAACGACTGCTCTTGAGGAAAGAAATACCGAGTTTAGGTTCATGTCTATCATTCTGTTCCACATAGATTCATCCGTATCTGTTATCTTAGCCATTGCAAACCCGCCGACAATGTTTATCAAGAAATCAACTCGACCAGACTTTTGAATAGCTCTCTCCGCAACCTTGGCCATATCATTTGCTTTAGTCACATTAGCTTTGGCAAATATTAATCTATCGCCATATTTATCTTTTAATTCTAAGGACTCTCCAAGATGCTCCCTTTTGGTATAAGTACTAAATACTGTAGCTCCTTCGTTTAGAAAAACCGAAACGACAGTTTTTCCTAAACCACCAGTGCCACCGGTTATAACAGCTACTTTATTCTCAAGACGCTTCATTGTGATCTCCACTCCTATTCAAAATATTTATAATCATTATACTTCAAAGCAGGCTAATTTATTAGAAATAAAACCATCTTGACATGAAAACCTATAACGTCTTAAAATAGAGCTTATATAAGGACAGAGGGCGAAATGGAAGTTTTAATCTCAATGAAAGCTGAATACCTGAATAAGGGCATTTATTTCGAGAAGAGTTCCTTTATGCAAATGCCTACTGCACAAACTGCAGAAAAGTTTATTGCTGAATTTAGGGAAGGCGATGAGGTAAAGTTAAAACTGCTTAATAGATATGTTGAGATATTAGAAAAGAAGCTAAACGAAGACGATAATTTCCAGATTGAACATACTAATTACGGCTTTAAGTTGCTAAAACCTGTAGATCAAAACAAAGATTACATTGAGGAATGGGACAAATGGGTGGTTTTCGCCAGTCAGATCTTAGTTGAATTAAAGCATGTGGTGGGAGAGAAGATTCAAGAAGAAACCTAGTCTTTAACATAATTTGCATTTCATCTCATCTAAGCTAATATTTTCCCTCAACTCAGAATCAAATATTCACTTTCTATCTTATTGATCTAATTGAATAAAATTCTGCTTAGTATAATTTTTATGAATAATTTAGGAGATTAATTAGAGCTATATGTCAGAGTCAACAAAGATAAATTATAAAGATACACTTAACCTTCCTAGCACTACTTTCCCGATGAAGGCCAATCTCAATCAGAAAGAACCGGAGATTCAGAAAAGATGGGACAAAATTAATCTTTACCAGAGAATACGAGAAAACTCTCAGGGGAAAGATAAGTTTATTTTTCACGATGGGCCGCCGTATGCAAACGGTCCTATCCACTTAGGACATCTACTAAACAAAGTATTAAAAGATATCGTTGTCAGATCAAAAACTATGCTCGGATACGATGTCGACTTTATCCCGGGATGGGACTGCCATGGACTTCCTATAGAGCATAAAGTCCTTAAAGATCTTGGAGATAAAGCCAAAGATTTAACCAAATTGCAAATCAGATATAAATGCCAGGCTGACGCTGAGAAGTACGTAAAGATGCAGTCTAAACAGATGCAGAAACTTGGAACTATAGGCAATTATGACAACCCCTATCTGACTATGACCCCGGACTATGAAGCGGGTGTTCTAGAAGTATTCTCTAAACTTGTAGAAAGAGGGTTAATCTACAGAGACCTTAAACCCGTACATTGGTCAATTGAAAATCAAACCGCTCTAGCGGATGCAGAGCTTGAATATTACGACCGTAAGGACACGAGTGTATACGTACTATTTGAAATTGAGAATCCGAACTCACTTCCAAAAGAAATGAATATGCCGGAGGGGGTTTCTCCTTCTCTTATGATCTGGACAACAACACCCTGGACTCTACCTGCCAACCTTGCTGTGGCAGCTTCTTCAGATGGT
>SPCL01000023.1 GCA_004525335.1 Thermodesulfobacteriales bacterium | reverse complement strand
TGCGTTTTCTTTAGGCTATATCGATCTGACCGCTGTTTTGGTTATGATAGTTCCGATAATAATAATGGCGCCGCTTGGCGTAAAGCTCGCCGTACATACTAGCCAAGATAGATTAAGAAAAGTTTTTTCGATATTTTTATTTATAGTTTCTTTAGATATGATACGTACTCTTTATTTCTAGAGAGGGGAGATACCTTTGCGAACTTTAGCGCTTGATGTTGGAACTAAAACAATTGGCATTGCTGTCAGCGATGAACTAGGAATAACAGCCAATGGAATTACGACTATTAGAAGAAAGAGTTTAAAAGATGATCTCAATGAGCTTGATATCTTAGTAAAGGAATATAAGCCCGGTGAGATACTTGTGGGAGTGCCCTATCAAATGGACGGTAGCGTCAGCAAAAGAGGAGAGCAGATTTTAAAGTTCGCAGATAAGATTAAATCTACTTTTGCATTGCCGGTTGTATTTTGGGACGAAAGTTACTCTACGGTTCATGCTGAGGAGAAACTCATAGAGGCCAATATGAGTAGGAAAAAGAGAAAGAAAGTCATAGACAAGGTCGCTGCAGTTTTTATACTTCAGGAATATTTGGAATCGAAAAGGTATTAAAATTAGGAGAGCTCCAATATGCCGTATGCACAAGTAAAGGGTGTGAAACTATATTATGAAGTCCATGGAGAGGGCGACCCCGTAATTTTGATATGCGGATTAGGCAGTCAGCTCCAAAGCTGGGCCACACAAGTCCCTATTTATTCAAAGCACCTCAAAGTTGTAATCTTTGATAACAGAGGATCAGGGAGATCAGATAAGCCTGAGGTGCGATATTCAACTTCGGATATGGCAGACGATACTGCTGCTCTAATGGAAGAGCTTGGAATAGAATCTGCCCACATTGTTGGCAAATCAATGGGCGGAATGATAGCTCAGTGGCTGGCTATAAAATATCCTAATAAAGTTCAAAAACTTGTTCTGGGTTGTTCATCTGCATCTCGGGACGAAGTAGGAAACGAGATTCTTAGGATGGGGAGAGAAATTGCAACTAAAGTGGGTACCAAGGCGGTTTGGTTAATGTCTCTGTATCTTGGCTATAACAGAGAATATATCGAGGAGAATTTAGGGACGCTTAAAGAGATTCTGTCATCATTGCCTGAAGATCCTGAGGTGCTTAAGGGGTATATTGGGCAAAGTTACGCATGTGAGGGGCATTATACTATTGATTTATTAAACAAAATTTCTTCAGAGACTTTAGTAATACTTGGTGAAACTGATTTGATAGCATCCCCTAAGCGCTCAAGAGTACTTGCTGAGCAGATTCCTAATTCTGAATTAAAAGTTTTCACTGGAGTTGGTCATGGATTTTGGCGGGAAAAGCAAGAAGATGTAGACAATCTAGTATTAGACTTTCTTTTAAGCAGCTGATTTAATTGAGATTTCTCTTATTTATTATCTCACTTCTTTTCTGAGAAGTGATTGATATCATCTCGAGCCTAGTCTGCAAGTCATTAATAATAATTTCAGATCTCCTCTGAACATTGGTTTCTTCAAGAAGCCTCTGTTTATCAAAAACATTGGGGAAAATTAAACTAGCCAACGCATCCGTAAGGTTTTCTAGAGGAAGTTTTGTATTTATATTTATTCTATGAGATTTCTGTTCGTCATCAAGGTATAGATTCCATTTATAAATAAGCTCTTCTATCTTACTTCTAAAAGTCTCATTGTTCGTATCATATTCATTGTCCATGATATGTACCAGTGCTTGTCTATAGGGCAGGTTTTTTACTATTTCTATTATTTTTGCTCTTTTTAATCCATAGAGAACAATATTAATCTTTCCATCTTCAAACACCTCAGAGCTCACTATTCGCCCCATGCCGATTACATCATATACCTCAGGGTTCTTATAATAGTCAGTTTCCCAGCCGGGCTTAAGCAGAGCCATGCCAATAATTTTCTCATTATTTATAGCGGTATTTACCATTTCTTTATACCTGGGTTCAAATATATGCAGCGGGAGAAGCGTATTTGGGAAAAATACCACGGAAGAAAGTGGAAACAGTGGCACCACTCCTGAAAAATTTTCAAGATTAGCTACGTCTTTTAGATCTAGTTCCGGCAGTTCCATTAAATAAATCCCTGGTTGGTGAATTTTAACTTAGTATAGCATATAGAATCTAGAATAGATTGATAACGATTTCTATTAGAAATAACAGTTACAGGGAAAATTGAGTTTGAAATACTCTTGAATCCTTTTTGGTTAGATCATTATCTAAGTTAGTAAATAGCTTATCACCTTAGGGGGTGTAAAATGAGCAGAATATTAGCTTTGAATGACGAAAATTTTGAAAATGAAGTTCTTAATTCTGAAACTCCGGTTTTAGTGGATTTTTGGGCACAATGGTGCGGCCCATGTAGGGCTCTAGCGCCGGTTATTGAAGAGATTGCAGAAGAATACGGCGACAAGCTAAAAGTAGGGAAGCTAAATGTAGATGAAAATCCAGGGGCTCCCTCAGCTTTTGAAATTAGGAGCATCCCTACTCTAATCATCTTTAAAGACGGCGCTGTTGTAGACAGAGTTGTAGGAGCGCTGCCAAAAAATCAGATTACAGATTTAGTTGATACAGCTCTTGAGTTGAGAAAATCTGCATAAGTTTTAATAAACTTAAAATATAGATATGGGGAAATTCTAGTTTTTTATTATTAAATTAACAGGAATTAGAATTTCTCCCTTTTTATTAAAGCTTTAGAAGATTTATGATTATACCTACAAGTTTGAACCGTATTATCCCTTCGGTTAGAATTCCATAATGGCGAAAACGAGAATAACAAAGGTCTATACCAAAACGGGCGATAAAGGTCTTACGTCTTTAGTCGGCGGAGAAAGAGTCAGTAAAGCATCCCTCAGAGTAGATTCGTACGGGGACGTGGACGAATTAAACGCTGTGCTTGGGATTGTACGCTCTCAAGGTGTGGATGAAGAGATCGGCTCATTAATTGTAGACATACAAAATGATCTTTTTATTATGGGCGCAGATTTGGCTAGCCCAATGGATATAGAAGTCCCTAGAGTAAGTGCCAAGAGTGTCAAGAATCTGGAAGCTGCAATTGATAAATTCCTAGAAGAGCTCGAGCCTCTTAAAGAATTCATTCTTCCAAGCGGCAATATCGGCGGATCATACCTCCATTTTGCAAGAACAGTATCCAGGAGAGCAGAAAGAAAAGTTGTTAAACTAATGGAACAAGAGGTAATTGGAGAAAACGTTCTTGTATACTTAAACCGCCTCTCGGATTTACTCTTTGTGATGGCGAGGGTTGAGAATCAACGTGGCAATTTTAAAGAAACCTTTGTAGATTTCAAGAAATAATAGAGGGCGCATACAAAATAGATATCGATATAGTTAATCCGGGAATTGATGCTTATTTAGACAGCATTATTAGCAGTGAAGACGATATACTTTCTGAAATGGAAGAGATGGCAAGGGAGAAGAATATTCCCATTGTCGGCCGTCAGGTTGGAAGTTTTCTCTATCAGTTGGCAATTACTATTAATGCTAAAAGAATATTTGAGCTTGGTTCTGCTTTTGGTTATTCCGCTTATTGGTTTGCTAAAGCGGTGGGTATTGATGGCCAAGTATATTTCACTGACCTATCAAAGGATAATATCCTCCTTGCCAAGGATTTTATTAAACTAGTAGGATTTGAGGAAAGAATCCATATACACTTTGGGGATGGCGCTTTGATTTTAGACGAAAGTTCAGGGGAGTTTGATATTATTTTTAATGATATAGAGAAGGAAGATTATCCACAGGTAATAGATAGAGCATATAAAAAACTCAGAATCGGTGGATTATTTATTACAGATAACGTTTTATGGCACGGAAGAGTGATATCTGAGGATAAATCACCTGCTACAGAAGGTGTAAGAGAATTTACCAAACTTCTGATGTCGCATAAGGGGTTTTATACAACAATCGTTCCAATTAGAGATGGACTATCTATTAGCGTAAAATTATAATATTAATTAGAGATAGTTATGAATAAATCAGACCATTTAGCCTTAGACGCCAGCGGGCTAAGCAAAAATATAAAGCTCAGACTTATTCGTAAAGAAAACGAGTTACGAGATCTCCATACCAAAAAAGCTAAGCGTGATAGGGCTTTATCCGGGAGCATCTTAGCCAAAAAAAGAACTGAAATTGCCGATAAGTTAATAAGACAAGCCATAGTACAGCAAGGTTTTAAGGACTTAAAAAATATGGCTATTGTCGCTCTTGGTGGATATGGAAGAAATGAGCTATGTCCATACTCAGATATTGACCTGATGTTTCTTTACAAACCACGCAATAAGTCTTTTGCAAAAGATATTACTGAAAAATTACTTTACTTACTTTGGGATTTGAATTTCGAGGTCGGCCATTCAGTCAGAACAATTGACGAGTGTATGGAGCTTTGTCTGGACTTGGAGGAGGATACCACAATTCTAACATCATTTCTCGACAGCCGTCTTGTTTTTGGTGATAAAGAGCTTTATCGAAACTTAGAATCCAAGCTGTTTAACGATCTCATGCCAAGCATTTCTTCAAAATTTATTCAAAAAAAGATTGAAGAAAACGAAGAACGCATAAATAGATTCGGAAGGTCAATTTATCTTATTGAACCCAATGTGAAAGAGGGTGAGGGAGGCCTCAGAGATATTCATTGCGCCCTTTGGATAGCACAGGCCAAGTTTAAAGTAAAAACTTTCGATGATCTACTGCCCAAGGGAGTACTACTAGAAAAAGAGTTAAGGACATTTGAGAAAGGACTAAGCTTTCTTCTCCTCATTAGATCTGAGCTGCACTACCTGGCTGAAAGAAGGGAGGATAGGCTTGGCTTTGAGTTTCAAGAAAAAATTGCAAGATTTTTGGGTTTTAAGAATGCCGAGATTCCCGCAGTAGAGAGATTTATGAGGATCTATTATTTAAGGGCAAATGAAATAAGAGAGCAGTCAAAAAGACTGATCGAGAGATGTGTGATAGAGCCCAGAGCAAAGATCCGTACTCCCAAAACAGTCTATCTTGATCATGGTTTTATAATTCAAAGCGGCATGCTATCTGTTTCAAGTGTGGAGATTCTTAAAGATGATCCTGCCAATTTGATGAGAGCATTTGAATATTCCGACAAACACGATCTAAGAATGAATCCCCACCTTATAGAATTGATTAGAGAAAATGTAAACCTTACTACAATCGACGAAAGTGTCAGAAGTAACCCTGAATTCAATGCTTCATTCTTAAGGCTTCTTAAAAAGGGTAAAAATGTTGCCGATACACTATTTGAAATGAATAGACTCAGGCTTCTAGGGTATTTTATTCCTGAATTTGGCAAAATAGTCTGTATGGGGCAGCATGATGCATATCATGTTTACACTGTAGACGTGCATTCTATATTTATGGTAAGAGAAATTGAAAACCTGATCAACTATAAAAACGATGAAGAATTTCCTTTGCTAACAAAAACTGCAGAATCATTGATGAAGAGACATGTTCTCTATCTTGCCTGCCTATTTCATGATATGGGTAAGGGTGAAGGTAGTAACCACTCTCAGAAAGGGGCCGCAATGATTCCTAAAATCGCTAAGCGAATGGGTTTGACCAGAGTAGACGGCGAACAGCTGGAATTTCTAGTTAAGCACCACCTAATCATGACCCATTTTTCACAGAGGCGTGATATTCATGATTTTAGCTTGATTGCAAGATTCGCAAGATCAGTCAAAACCTTAGAGACACTGTCTTTACTCTATCTCTTAACATTTGCAGATGTCAGATCTGTAGGACCTGATGTGTGGACAAACTGGAAGGGAATGCTTTTAAAAGAACTATATATCAGAACTGTGAATGTCTTAGAGCAGGGAGAATTCAAAAAAGAAGAACCTAATGAGCGTCTAAAGAGGGTAACTGAAGACGTTATTGGCAAATTAGATAAGAAAGTATCTAAGAGAAATGTTAAGTCTATCCTGTCTAAAATGCCTGATTCATATTTTCTAGGATTTTCTCCCAGGAAAATAGCAAGTCATGTTGAATTTATAGATAAATCCAAAGGAGTAATTGGGTTTGATCTCTCCTTTTTCCCTAATCAGGAATTCGACGAGCTTACCATTTGGGGAAAGGATGAGCATGGAATATTTTCAAGGCTTTGTGGAGTAATTAGAGCGAGCGGTTTTAATATCCTGGGAGCAAGAATCGCTACAAGGAGAGACGGAAGGATATTGGATGTCTTTTATGTGAACCGACTCGGTAAGTCCAGTGGCGGGGAAGATGCATTATGCAAAAAGCTGGACAATAACCTACACGGTGTTTTGTCGGGAAAGCTTGATCTAGAAAAGCTTGTTGCCAGGAGAAAAAAGGACAGATCCCTTTACGGTAAAACTGTACCTCAGTACCCAACTCGAATTGAAGTGGACAATGAGGCTTCTGATAAAGCTACAGTTATCGATGTCTATACATATGATAGGGGTGGGTTATTGTATGACATCACTAAAACTATAAGAGAGCTTAATCTTTCTATTGAATATGCAAAAATTTCTACAAAAGTAGACCAAGTTGTTGACGCTTTCTATGTTGTGGACAATAAGGGGAAGAAAATCACCGACAAGGAAACCATTGAGGATATAAAAGCTGCTATCTTTACTGCAATCGCTAATGGATAATTTCTACTATAGCTTCGAGTCCATACAACATTCTTCATATCAATAAATTAGATTCTACAATTAATAACATGAACAAAAAGGACTTAGTCAAAACCCATACAGATTTTTTAATAATCGGAAGCGGTTTAGCAGGCCTTTACGCGGCACTCTATGCATCAAGGTTTGGTAAAGTAATTCTACTCACTAAGTCGACTATTGAAGAAAGCAATTCATTTTGGGCGCAGGGCGGCATCGCTGCAGCGATGGATCCAGAGGACTCAACCTGGTTTCATGTCGAAGATACGCTCAGAGCTGGAAGAGGGCTTTGCAATAGAGAAGCAGTTGAAATTCTTGTTGAAGAGGGCAGAGATAGGGTTATAGACTTAATAGCTCTAGGCATGGAATTTGATACTGCAGAAGGTGGTCTTGAGCTCAGTCTTGAAGGGGGCCATACGAAAAGGCGTGTTCTTCATGCAGGCGGCACTTCAACCGGAAGAGAGATGGTAAGATTTCTGATTGCTGCTGTTGAAAAAAATCCCTCGATTACAAAAGTTGAAAATACCGGAGTAATTAAGTTCTTGTTAGACAACAAGAACTGTTTCGGAGCTTTAGCTCTCGACCAAAATTTCACACCTTCATTAATATATTCTAAGTCCACAATACTTGCTACTGGAGGAGCCTCGGCTCTTTATAAAAGAACTACCAATCCCAAAGGTTCAGTCGGAGAAGGGATAGCCCTTTCGTATCAAGCTGGGGCAGAGATTACAGATATGGAGTTTATGCAGTTTCATCCGACAGCATTTTATAGCGAGAAGGGAGAGAGTTTTCTCATCAGCGAAGCTCTAAGAGGAGAAGGGGCATATCTATTAAATAATGAAGGGAAAAGATTTATGACTGAGTATAGTGAGTATTCAGAACTGGCCCCAAGGGATATTGTTTCTCGCTCGATATTTCTTGAAATGAATAAATCCGGCGATAACAACGTTTATTTGGACTTAAGGCATATAGAATCAGACTATATAATAAAAAGGTTCTCAAACATCTATAATTTTTGCATTAAAAATGGCGTCGATCCTACGAAAGATCTGATCCCTGTTGCCCCTGCCGCTCACTATACGATAGGTGGTGTTAGGACAGGGCTTTATGGCGAAACAAATATTAAAGGATTATTTGCATGCGGAGAGGTTGCCTGCACTAGGGTGCATGGAGCTAATAGGTTGGCCAGTAATTCACTTCTTGAGTGTGTGGTGTTTGCAAAAAGAGCAGTAGACGGGGCGCTACAAGCTCTAAATGATGATACCAATACAACTTATGATCTGGCCGATCTGCTCAAGAGTGAACTTGATTTTGAATATTCAGAGTCTCAATCAACGGCACTGCTAGAATATAAAAAAACTATATCACAGGTGTTAAACAGTGATGTGGGAATTGTGAGAACTGGAGAAGGAGTTCAAAGTGCCATAAATAAGATAGAAGAGATTTCACAGTCTCTAGGGGAATTTTCAGGGTACTATAGACTTAAGCTTCAAATGGTGATTGACGTATCACTCCTCATTGCACGCTCCTCACTCATTAGAGAGGAATCAAGGGGGGTACATATAAGAGAGGATTATCCTCAGGAAGAAAAGAGTTGGGGAAATCATATAGTAATCACAAAGGGAAAGAACCCTTCATTTGCGCCGGTTTAAGTTGAAATTGACATGAATAATATTCAAATGGATTGGGATAAGATTGATTCTATCATTAAAAATGCACTCAACGAAGATGTTGGGTCGGGTGATATTACAACAGATACAATTTTCCCCCCGGATGCTAAATGTGAAGCCCAAATAATTGCTAAAGAGAAGGGCATAATAGCCGGTATTCCTATAGCAAAAAGAGTTTTTCAAGAATTGGACCCAGAGGTTTCTTTTTCTCGAAATTCAAATGACGGGGACAGAGTAACGCCCGGTCAGGAAATTTTAAGAATTAAAGCTACAGTACGTGCCGTACTTACGGGGGAGCGTTTGGCTCTCAATCTTCTACAAAGGATGTCAGGGATTGCAACTGCTACCTCGCTATATGTAGATGCAGTTAAAGGGTCTAAAACTAAAATACTAGACACCAGAAAAACTGCCCCAGGACTCAGGGTGTTGGATAAATATGCGGTTTTAGCAGGAGGAGCTCAGAATCACCGTTTCGGATTATATGATTTGGTTTTAATCAAAGACAATCACATAAATTTTGCAGGCGGTATTTCAAATGCAGTTCAAATCGTGCGTTCAAAATACCAAGACGAATTTAAAATCGAAGTCGAAACATCAACTCTTGATGAGGTCAAGGAAGCCCTTAGTGCAGGGGCAGATATTATCATGTTGGACAACATGAATATTTCAATGATGAAAGAAGCTGTTAAGATGATAAACAAGAAGGCCCTTACCGAAGCCTCAGGTGGTATAACTCTGGACACTATCGCAAATATTACAGAGACGGGGGTTGATTACATCTCTGTTGGGGCTATTACCCATTCCTCACCGGCTTTAGATATATCCCTCTATATGGTATAATTATCTTCTTAAACTTTTACGGATTGATGTAAATATATGAAAGATAGAAAAAGGGTTGAAGAAGAAATAAAAAGGCTAAAAAAACAAAAAAATGCAGTGATTTTAGCCCACAATTACCAACTTCCCGAAGTCCAGGATATAGCTGACTTCACAGGTGATTCTTTGTCACTTTCTCGAGAAGCCGCCAAGACTCAAGCCGATATGATAATTTTCTGCGGAGTACATTTTATGGCAGAGACGGCTTCAATAATATCTCCGGATAAAAAAGTGCTGATTCCCGATGAGAAAGCCGGCTGTTCACTTGCTGACACCATTAATGCGGAACAGTTAGAGGACTGGAAGAAAGAAAATCCCAATGCAGTTGTTGTCTCTTATGTAAATACAACAGCAGAAGTAAAAGCTCTCAGTGATTATTGCTGTACCTCAGCAAACGCCGTACAGATAATTAACTCGATACCAGAGGGTAAAGAGATTCTGTTCTTGCCTGACATGTTCCTAGGGGCATATGCCGCTAAGGTAACAGGTAGGAAGATTGATATTTGGCCCGGGGAGTGCCATGTTCATGCTGGGATAAGAAAGCAGGACTTAGATGAAATGCAGGAATCACATCCTGAAGCAGAGATGATAATACATCCGGAGTGCGGATGCACAACAAATTTAATGTACCAGGTTGAAAACGGTGCTTGCACTGAAAATGGTAACGGCAATGGGAATGTAAAGTTTCTCTCTACAGGGGGCATGATTAAGCATGTTAAGGAGTCTGTGTCCAAAGAATTTATTATTGCGACTGAGACCGGAATGCTATACCCACTGAGAAAGGCCAATCCAGACAAAAAGTTTCATCCTGCAAGAGAGAATGCTGTTTGTAAGTATATGAAGATGATTACACTTCCCAAGGTTCTACAGTCTCTTGAAGAAGAGATTTATGAAGTAAAAGTTCCACTCGAGACAGCGCTTAAAGCAAAAAGATCAATAGAACGTATGTTAGAAGTAACTAGCTAGTATCCTGCCGTTAAGCCACCAGGCCTTCTAGGATCAGAAGCGCCGTAGAGATAATCTCCTTTTTTAATAATGCTTTCTGCCACACCAATTGTGCTTCCTATTTCAACTTTATATCCCATCTCTCTTAAGATGTTTATCGTATCCTCACTCAGACCTGTTTCTACATTCAGCACATCTGGCAGCCATTGATGGTGTACTCTTACAGCATTTGTAGCCTCAGAGATATTCATATTGAAATCAATTACATTTACGATTATTTGAAGCACTGTGGTGATAATTCTACTCCCTCCGGGGCTTCCTGTAACAAGAAAAGGTCTCCCGTCTTTCATCACAATTGTAGGACTCATTGAGCTCAGCATCCTTTTATCAGGAGCAATAGCATTTAATTTCCCTCCAACAAGTCCATATGCGTTAGGGCTTCCGGGTTTAGCTGAGAAATCATCCATTTCGTTATTTAGCAAAATCCCCGTTCCGGGAACAGTGATTTTGGACCCATAGCTAAAATTAAGCGTGTAAGTGTTAGAGACCGCATTTCCTTCGCCATCCATTACAGAGAAATGAGTTGTATTGATTCCCTCCTGAGCACCAGGGTCTCCTGGCAATATTTCATTGCTAGGAGTAGCTCTCTTCATGTTGATTCGTTCTTTTATTGACTCGGCATATTTCTTAGATATAAGTCCGGATATTGGAATAGGAGAAAAATCAGGATCACCAAGGTGTTTTGAACGGTCGGCATAAGCATGCTTCATTGTTTCAGCAAAAATGTGTATTGTTTTAGCTGTGTTATGACCAAATGAAGAGAGAGGGAATTGCTCAAGAATATTTAACATTTGTATTAGATGAACCCCGCCCGAGCTTGGAGGGGGCATAGAGTAAATCTCATATCCTCGATAACTTCCTTCTACAGGCTTACGTGTAACTGCCTTATAATTTTTTAAATCATGAGATCTTATTAGTCCGCCATTTTGTTTCATGAAAGAGTCAATCTTTTTGGATATAGCTCCGTTATAAAATGCTTTGGATCCGTTTTTAGAAATTTGTTTTAAACTCCATGCCAAATCTTCTTGAGTAAGAAGCTCCCCTTCTTCATAAGGGGCGCCATTTTCTTTGTAGAAGATTTCCATGCTCGCAGGCGACTTTTCCATACGTTTTTTTGCCTGACCGAGCGATTTGCTAAGCTCATGATCTACAGGGAATCCATTTTGGGCTAATTTTATGGCAGGTTGAAGCGCTCGTTCAAGGGAAATCGTCCCGTATTTTTCTAGAGCTAATGTAAGTCCTGCGACAGTCCCGGGTACACCGGCTGATAGTATGCTGTTTTGAGATTTCTCCTTATCGACATTACCTTCTTGATCTAAAAACATATCTCGGCTTGCTTGTAAAGGAGCCTTTTCTCTATAGTCGATGGAGATGACCTCATCTTTCTCCGCTAGGTATACCAGCATGAAACCACCACCACCTAAATTGCCCGCTCTAGGGAAAGTGACTGCTAATGTAAAACCTATTGTCACAGCTGCATCAACCGCGTTACCGCCTTCTTTTAAAACCTGAAGTCCGGCGTTTGTTGCGTAGCTGTTTTCTGACGCTACCATTGCGTTTTTGGCAACCACCGGGTGGAACCGCGCTTTGCCACTATATAGCGGATCTTCTTTTGAGAATGTTTGGGCTGCGGATATTGCTACTAGTAAGAGAAAGAAACTAAATTTTGAGAAAGTGTTTAAGATAAACATTAGAGGATAGAATATCTTTGCAACCCGAATCTTGCAATATCGGAAACTTCTTGCAATCAGATGAAATTAACTTGGAGGGATTAATTTCTAACGAAATTAGCCGTTCATCATATTGAAAAATTCTTTGTTGGATTTAGTGCCGCTCATTTTATCCAGCAAGAATTCCATAGCCTCAGTTGTATTCATAGGATTTAGAACCTTTCTTAAGAGCCAAACTTTGTTAAGCACTTCTTCACTTAACAGAAGCTCCTCTTTTCTGGTTCCAGAGCGCTGTAAATCAATAGCTGGAAATATTCTCTTATCAGCAAGTCGCCTGTCGAGGTAGCATTCCATGTTTCCAGTTCCTTTAAATTCTTCAAAGATAACCTCGTCCATTCTGCTGCCGGTATCGATCAGCGCTGTTGCTATGATAGTAAGACTGCCGCCTTCTTCAGTGTTTCTAGCCGCACCAAAAAATCTTTTTGGTTTCTGAAGTGCGCTTGCCTCCATACCACCTGAAAGCACTCTCCCGCTGGAAGGGCTAACGGTGTTGCTTGCCCGTGCGAGCCTAGTGAGACTGTCGAGTAGAATAACAACGTCTTTGCCGTGTTCTACTAATCTTTTCGCTTTCTCAATCACCATATCGGCAACCTGTATATGTCGCTGAGCAGGCTCGTCAAATGTAGAGCTCACAACCTCTCCTACAACAGAGCGGTCCATATCTGTTACTTCCTCAGGACGCTCGTCAATAAGAAGTACGATTAGCACTATTTCAGGGTTATTTTGTGTAATTGCGTTTGCAATTCTCTGCAGTAGTATAGTTTTTCCCGTTCTGGGTGGGGCAACAATCACAGCTCTCTGGCCTTTACCAATCGGAATAAATAAGTCCATTACTCTACTGCAAAATTCCTCCGGATCGTACTCCAGCAGGATCTTTTCTTCAGGATGAAGAGGAACACGGTTCTCAAACGCTACGCGCTCTCTACAAACTTCGGGAGGATCAAAGTTAACTTCCTGTATTTTTAAAAGTGCTAGGTTCTTCTCACCTTCTCTTGGTAAGCGAACTTGTCCACCCACGGTATCGCCCGTTCTTAGGTTAAATGAGCGTATCTGTGATTTAGAGACGTATATATCGTCTGGTCCTGGAAGGTAGCTGTATTTTGGAGACCTTAAAAAGCCATATCCTTCAGATAGTATTTCTAGTACACCTTCTGCAAAAATTACGCCTTCATTTTCGCTTTGCGCCCTAAGAATCGCAATAATAATGTCCTGCTTGGTCATCTTGGAAGCTTCTTCAATCTCAAGCTCCCTTGCCATTTTCATCAATTCTACGCTCTTTGTCTCTCTTAGATCGTTCAGATTGAGTAAAATGGTTTCTTCATTAGTTTCTTTTGGTGCGGGTTTTTCCCGTACTTTTATTGCTCTAGCCATAAGTGTTAAATTCCTTGAACCATGTATTTAGGATTTTGTTTCAAAATCAAATTACGAAATTTTGGAAATGAGTATCAGTTCGTTTTTGAGTTACTATGAAAGTTAATAGACAGTAATATTATGTATCTCAAAGAACTATTTTGTCAAGTAAGTTTTTTCCAGGGAAAATTGATGCCTCTTTATGATATAATGATTTCCACCTATTTGGATCGTTGGAAAGTATTATACATTGTAGGATAATTATTCAAAGTATATAAAGGAGATATTATGAAAGCTACAAAATTATTATTCACCGTAATGAGTAGTCTGATTGTTATTTGCAGTTTGATTTCAGCCCAATCCATTGCAAGTGAAAAAGGATCTAATGTTATCAACCTAAATAAAAACGGTTTAGACGGGAGTAAATTAGCTATGGCTTCAGCGCCGCCGCTTTACGAATTAGAATTAACTTCCTTATCAGGAGAAATATTTATTAATCCCAAATACACCGGGAAAATAAATTCAGTCAGATTATTGAACCGAAATGAGCTTTTGGGGGAGAAAGTTGAAATCGAGACGAGGACACTAACGGATAACTGGAAAAAATTAATTATCCCCCCCTCGTTATCCGAAGCCTTTGGTTTAATTATATCCGGGAAAGAGGGAATTATAAAAATCACTTTACCTCAAAATAGTTCTTCTATCTCAGGGAGTGGAACTCTTAAATCAATAAGCGATCTTTTTATAGAGTTTGGAGCTCTACGCGCAACCTTTACTTTCCCGGCGCTGAACGTTTTAGAGCCGAGCAAGTTTGAAATCGGAATACTAGACACGGTGAATAACACTTTTATCAATGGAGACATCATAGCTCTTAAAAGTAATCAAGCCGCTGTTAAGTTTGAGAACTTGCCTTCTTCGGTTGTTAATAGCGAAGGTTTGATCCGTATCAGTTTAAGAAAATCCGACGGAACTTTTATTAATTCAGATATACCTACCTGGGGATACAATATTCTAGTCTCTGAGACCGATACAGGAGTCGCTGCTCCAATTACGGCTGAAGTGTTCGGACTTCCCGATGATTCGGAGATAAAATTCAACTTCACTTCACTATCAGGGCAGATAATTAATCCGTCAACAAAAACACTAACAGTTGGAGAAATAAATAAAGGGGAGCAAGTTTCAACTATTACGACCAAGATAGAAGGACCTCAACCTATTGCAGTTACTGTCAGAAGACTGAATTAAGACAGAGCATGAAAATCTTGCTAATTTTTAACCGATGTTATAAAATTCTATTATAATAAGATTTGTATCTTAAATAGGACATTTTTAAGAGAGGTGAAAGAACTATGTCAGGACATTCTAAATGGGCAAATATAAAACATAAAAAAGCGGCTGTTGATGCTAAGCGAGGTAAAGTCTTTACAAAGCTTATCCGCGAACTTACAGTTGCTGCCAAACACGGTGGAGGGGATATTGAGTCTAACCCGAGACTAAGGACGGCAGTTACTACTGCAAAGAATTGCAATATGCCTAATGATACAATTGATAGGGCTGTAAAACGTGGTACACAGGAAGTCGGAGGGGATGACTTTCATGAGCTTATGTACGAAGGTTATGGTCCTGGCGGCAGCGCTGTGCTGGTTCAAGCGCTTACCGATAACAAAAACCGCACGGTAGCCGATGTAAGAAAAATCTTTACTAAACACGGAGGCAGTCTGGGTGAGAATGGTTGTGTCGCCTGGATGTTTCATATGAAAGGTCGAATTGGTTTTGAGAAGGAAAAAGTTGACGAAGATAAGATCTTTGAGATTGCTCTTGAAGCAGGTGCTGATGATGTAGTTACAGAGGATAACGAACTTGTAGTAGTCACACCTCCTGAAGCATTTGAAGAGGTGAAAAGTGCAATTGAGGGAGCAAGTTTAAGTTATGAGTCAGCAACTGTTACTATGATTCCTGAAAGCAGCATCAAGATCGACGGAAGGGAAGCTGAGCGCATGCTTCATCTCATGGAAGCCCTTGAAGATAGTGACGATGTCCAGAACGTTTATTCAAATTTTGATGTTCCGGACGAGCTTATAGAAAGCATGGCATAATATGAGAGTAATTGGCATAGACCCCGGTTCAAGGGTTTGCGGATACGGGGTTCTTGAGGCCCAAAACGGTGAAATTATTCATCTAGCAAGCGGGTGTATTGTTCCCAAATCCACCTTGCCCCTTAATGAAAGATTAAAAGTTATATATGACGGTATTCTAAAAGTAATAGACCGCTACTCTCCTGAAGTAATGTCTATTGAAGATATCTTCTTTGCTAAAAACGCAAGTAGCGCCTTAAAATTAGGTCAAGCTAGAGGAGTGGTGATCCTCGCAGGTTCTAACTCGGGAATATCCGTTCATGAGTACGCTCCTACCAAGGTGAAACTTGCCCTTACCGGGAGAGGAAGGGCTAATAAAGCGGAAGTACAAAATATGCTTTCAAGGTTGTTGGGGGTTACCCAGTGGGAAAAAGAGGATGCATCAGACGCAGTTGCTATAGCTTTTTGTCATATAAGCATTTCACAAATCGAGACAAAATTGGGCAAAGAGTTTGTTCAAACCCGAAGAAAAAGGAGGCGATTTACAATAGATGATCTCCCTTCTTAGAGGCAGCATTGTTCATAAATCATTAGGTAAAGTGGTGGTTGACGTAAATGGGGTAGGCTATGGCGTTACTGTTCCACTATCTACCTATTACCGACTTCCCGAAAGCAGCACGGAAGTCATACTCGAAATATATACTCACATGAAGGACAGCGGGATTGAGCTATTTGGTTTTTTGACTCAAGATGAGAAAGAGATTTTTACAATATTAATTGGAGTCACAGGAGTAGGGCCTAAGGTCGCAACAAATATTCTCTCAAACATTTCACCCTCAGAGTTTGCCACCGCAATTACCTCTGGCGATTTGGCTAAGAGAAAGATAGCAGGGATAGGCCCAAAAATGGCCTCAAGACTGACAACAGAGTTAAAAGACAAAGTCCAATCATTCCAACCCTCATCGGAAATTCTAACCAACTCAGGTATTGTAGGGGATGTGATATCAGCTTTGATGAACTTAGGTTATAAAAGACCTGAGATCGATGAGCGAATATCTGAGCTTGACTACATTACGAGTAATGAAAAGAATCTCGAAGTTGCGTTAAGAGAGTCTCTTAAAATTATGAGAAAGGGGTAGATACCTTCTCTAGGCATATTTATGGAAGAAAGAATAGTAACAGGCACAAATCAGGAAGAAGATACGCTTTTTGATGTCAACCTCAGACCTGGGCGTCTATCTGAATACCTAGGTCAAACCAAGGTAAAAGATAAGGTCAGTATTTTTATTGAAGCTACTAAGAGAAGAAAAGAGGCGCTTGATCACGTCCTTCTTTACGGCCCCCCCGGGTTAGGAAAGACAACGCTAGCGCATATTGTTGCAAATGAGCTCGGGGTTAGAATTTACTCAACTTCGGGGCCGGTTATAGAACGCGTAGGAGACCTGGCATCCATACTTACCAATTTAAACGAAAGAGATGTTTTATTCATTGACGAGATACACCGTTTGAACCGCATTGTTGAGGAGTACCTATACTCGGCAATGGAAGATTATAAAATAGATATCATGATTGGCGAAGGACCTACCGCAAAATCAATGAAAGTGGGCCTAAATCACTTCACACTGATTGGCGCTACAACAAGAACCGGCCTATTAACCTCACCACTGCGCTCCAGGTTCGGAGTAGACCTAAGATTGGATTTCTACACGTCTGAAGAGATTAAAGGAATATTAAACCGGTCAGCCAAAATACTCGGAGTGAAATTAACTAAAGAAGGAGCGTCTGAGCTATCAGGACGCGCAAGAGGAACTCCCAGGATTGCCAATAGGATTTTAAAAAGGGTCAGGGACTATGCGGAAGTAAAAGCAGACGGTGTAATTGATTTAGATGTAGCGGGATCAGCGCTTGAGATGCTTGAGGTTGACTCGTTGGGTCTTGATGGATTAGACCGGGCTATACTTGAAGCTATAATCCACAAATTTAACGGCGGCCCGGTGGGGATCGATACGTTGGCCGCTGCAGTGAGCGAAGAAAAAGATACGATCGAAGAAGTCTATGAGCCATTTTTGGTAAGACAGGGCCTTCTTGTAAAAACCCCTAGAGGAAGGGCTGCAACCCCTCTTGCTTATGATCACTTAAATATAGACCCGCCACAAATGCAAAAAGGGCTGTTCAATTCATAGCCAGATGTTATTTCTGTAAAGGAATTTCCCTAATAAATTCGTCCCAGTGAGACTCGGTTATTGCATCAATTTCCTTTCTCGGGGCTTTGTATCCGCCTTCTCCCGGAAATAGTGAGTCATATACCTCGTCCCTTAACTCAAGCCACTTATCTACTGCGGCATAGTTCTTAAATGCAACTACAGTCTTATAGCTCCAATGGGGGTCAAGTGTGTGAAGTCTCTGTGAATAGAGCTTATATTCACCAACTATAATTCCCCTGTCTTGCATCTCGCTCCAAAAAGGCATTAACTTTTCTCTATACACCTCTAGAAATTTCTCACTATTCTCAGGCTTTACTACATAAAAACTTTCCTCTATGACCAATCTATATCTGTCTTCCTGAGAGTTAGCAGTAGCAACGCCTAAGAATAATATGCTTAGCAACAAAGTTAACTGGATAATTTTATTCAAAATCAACCTCCTATATTCATAAAACAATCTTCTTTTGCCGTGATTAAGCCACTATTATACATTTTATATAGAAAATCTAATAGTTTAATTGCTATTATGCCAAATATATTATTGCTTTTGATCTATATGTATGGAAAACTTTAGATCAACCTTTAGAAGTAGCTCATATGTACATAAAATCAGGTAAATTATTGTCTGTTCAAGTTCGAAATCTAACTTATCAACAGGTTAAAAAATATGACAAACTGGATATATTTTGTGTTACAGGCGCCAATAGGTTCTGAAGCAGAACAAATCAATATATTAGGGCTGGTTACGCAGGCCGGTCCTGTTGTAAAAGCAGTGTTGTTGCTTCTTTTGTTTATGTCTGTTGTTTCCTGGGCAATTATTTTCTCTAAATATTTTGTATTGAAAAAGGCAACCAAAAGCTCTGAGAAATTTTTAGAACTATACGGAGCTAGCGGCAACTTTGGCAACCTCTATACCTCGACAAAACATATGGGCGGCCCAATTGCAGAAGTCTTTAGGGCAGGTTATACAGAAATACTCAAGATTAGAAAGTCCAGATCCGGCAGCGCTTCTCAAAATCCGGAACTGGGCGGCACACCAGAGTTGATTGATACGGAGCTTGGTGTTGTAGAGCTAGTAGAAAGAGCACTAAAGCGGACTATGTCATCAGAAATTTCAAAGCTTGAGGGGTCGCTTACTTTTTTGGCAACCACAGGTAGTGCAGCTCCTTTCATTGGTCTATTCGGAACGGTTTGGGGTATCATGGGCTCATTCATAGGGCTCGCCGGTAGTCAGGGCGTTCCCACACTTCAAGCCGTTGCCCCAGGCATAGCAGAGGCGCTAATCGCTACAGCAGTTGGCTTGGCCGCCGCTATACCAGCGGTGATTGGATATAACTATTGCTTAAGCAGAGTAAAGAAGATAGATGTGGACATGGACAATTTCTCCTCAGAATTTTTAAATATCATAGATAGGTATGTTAAAAAGGTTTAGGGACTAAGAAATGAGTATGCAGACAAATAATGGCGGAGGACGCTCAGTATTATCAGAGATCAATGTAACTCCATTTGTTGATGTTATGCTCGTACTGCTCGTAATATTTATGGTTACCACACCTATACTTTATCAGGGTGTTGATGTTGATCTGCCCAAAACCGATTCCCAGCCTATCCCATCTTTGGATCGTGAAAGAAAAGTTGTTGTAACTCTCAACTCTGCTGGAGAAATATTTATTGATAAAGAGCAGTTTTCACTTTCAGA
>SPCL01000271.1 GCA_004525335.1 Thermodesulfobacteriales bacterium | reverse complement strand
TTATCTCTTTAGGATTTCCAGTTGCCAAAACCTGCCCATCATTCATTACAACGAGCCAATCAAAACTCTCTGCCTCTTCCATATATGCGGTTGCGATTAGAACACTCATCCCTTCGCGCCGGGAGCGGATGATCTCTATGAGCTCCCAAAATTGACGGCGGGAAAGCGGGTCGACGCCGGTAGTCGGCTCATCGAGTATGAGAAGCTCGGGGTCATGAATAAGGGCACAGCAAAGACCAAGTTTTTGCTTCATACCGCCTGACAGTTTCCCTACCGGCCGGTCTGAAAACGGAGCTAGCCCAGTGCTGGTGAGGAGCTCGTTGATTCTCCCTTCCCGCTCTTTTTTAGTTAGCCCGAATAGTCGTCCGAAAAAATCCACATTCTCAAATACCGAAAGTGTCGGGTATAGGTTTCTTCCAAGCCCTTGAGGCACATAGGCTATTTGGGGACAAATAGAGCTTCGGTTAGAGGCTATGGATATATCGAATCCCAGAACTTCAACTCTGCCATCCTGAATCTTTCGAACCCCCGATATTAAGGAAAGCATAGTAGACTTGCCGACTCCGTCAGGACCTATAAGCCCCGCCATGCAGCCCGAGGGTATATCTAAAGTTACATTATCAAGAGCTTTGGTTTTGCCGTAGATTTGGCTGACATTTAATAGGCAGGCAATAAATTCCGGTCTGTTAATTGGATAGCTCATTTGGCAGCTCTGGGAGATTGTTCAGAAACTCAGGCCAAGGCAGATCAGAATCAAGACGGATATAGGCTACACCAGGAACTCCAATTTTTACCCAAGGTTCGTATTCTTTTAAAATGTCCGGCGCAATTCGAACCTTAACCCTAAAGACTAGTTTCTGGCGTTCATTAAGAGTCTCGACTTCTTTCGGTGTAAACTGGGCTTTCGATGCTAGAAAGAATACCCTAGCTGGTACGGCGAATTCAGGTGCCGCATCAAAAACTATACGAGTCTCAGCTCCAATCGCTAATCTGCCGGCGTCTTTTGAAGATAGGAACACTGTCATGTAAACATCCGTTAGATCTATAATAGTGAGCAGCTTGCCTCCTGCCGCTAAAACCTCTCCCGGCTCTGCTAGCCGATACTGGACACGGCCACTTATAGGAGATTTGAGAACACTATCATTAATGTCGCTCTTTATCCGCTCGGTCTGAGCTATTGCAACTTCTATTGTAGCTTCAGCATTGGCTACATTAGCCTTGGCGGCATCGCACATTGATTCAGCTACGTCATAAGCCCCCATTTCCTGATCAAGTTTCTGTGAGGAGATAATTCCTTTTTCATAAAGTTTTTTTGCCCTTGATAAATTTTTTCTCGCCAGATCATACTCGCTCTTTCGTTGCGCAACAATAGCTATCGCATTGTTGCGATGCTTTTCTGCACTAATTACACTTGCCTGAGCTTCAGCAAGCTGGGCATCCAGAGATGCCGTATCCATACGTGCAACAATCTGCCCTGCTTGGACCCTGTCACCTTCATCGAACAGGATTTCTTCTACACGTCCTTGAAACTTAGTGGCGATATCAACCTCCGTTGCTTCCAGACGCCCGTTACCCGACGCGAAACCTAGAAGCGGTGGAGTACGGAAATAAATCCACCATACGAAAATGCCGGAAGCTCCTACAAGCAAAATTACACCAGCTATAAGCAACCCTTTGTATTTGTCTCTCATCAACAGCCTAAACTCCCATTAAAGATGCTTATTTATCTAGTAACATTGAGAATACGAACACATCTTATTCTTGACTCAAAAAATTATATAGAAAATCCAATCCGATTAAGCCCTTAGATTCTCATTTGCACAAATTGATCCGTATAAATCTCCATTTTTATTTTGAGGTCCCATAGTAGTCCTTATAAGAATCAATATTAACATACATTGAATCTATTTTAATATATCAAACAAATGCAAGCGCTATGCCAGAGTTGTATCCTGTAATTGGTTGATTTTTAGCTATGTGATCCGTCAAATGTCTTATTTCCTGAAACTTGTCAATCAAACACATAACTTTTTAAAGAATAATTAGTTGAATGTTTCATTTGAGAAATACTTTTGTATGCTGCTCCCCGTTAAGAATTTAGTAAAAGTAAGCTAGAGAAGTTTCCTCTTCGTTTTTTTAGTATATAAATAGAAGGAGCAAATGAATTGGGATTTTAAGACCCTGTAAAAGTTCATATACATATGAGACAGTATGGAAAAAGAGATAGGGGGGTAAACTAGAAGGAGGAGGTACCCCTGAATGAGTTTTTTTAGTATAGCCAAAGGATTTCATAAATTATCAAGCCACCCGCCGCCGGAGCTA
>SPCL01000057.1 GCA_004525335.1 Thermodesulfobacteriales bacterium | reverse complement strand
TATAAAACTCAGAAGACAGAGAAAGCTATAGAATCTAAAATAAATGAGTGATTTTAGATTACTCAACTTTTTTCTCAAAGTAATGAAACCATTTATATGCATAAAGCGTATATATCAAAAGAGTGAGTAAAATATTATCTGCAAATTAACCAGGAGAACATTATGAAGCGGAAAATATTAATAGTTTTAGGAATTTTAATTCTAGCACAGGGGTATAATCTATTTGCTAATTCATATGATGAAGAAGTCGATATAAAAAAGAGAAGTGAAGCACGTCAAAACGAAAACTATGAAAGGGCCGTTTTTGCAGGAGGATGTTTCTGGTGTATGCAGCCGCCTTTTGACTATCTAGATGGGGTAATTACTACGACTGCCGGATATACCGGAGGACCGGAGAAAGAGCCTACATATAAAGAAGTCTCTTATGGGAAAACTGGCCATACAGAATCAATCGAAGTTATATATGATCCCCAAAAAATAACATATGATAAACTGCTATCCGTTTTTTGGATGAGTTTTGATCCTACAGATGCAGGCGGGCAATTTTATGATAGAGGCCAGCAGTACAGACCCGGGATTTTTTACTTGAATAACTCGCAAAAAGAAGCTGCTCTGGCTTCTAAAGAAAAACTAGATAAATCAGGCAGGTTCGACAAGCCGATAGTTGTTGAGGTAACGCAAGCTGGTGAATTCTGGGACGCTGAGGAATATCACCAAATGTATTATCTGAAAAAACCTACGCATTATAAGTCCTATCGTATTGGATCGGGCAGAGATAAATTCATCGATAAATATTGGCGCAGCCAGGCTAAAAATTGACCCATCGAATAATTTGGTTAGCTGACTTCTGATATAAGAGAATTTAGTTGCGAAAAATTAGCTGCGGGGCGTATAATATTATTCGTGAAGAAAATACTGCTCTTAATATTTCCACTTTGCCTTCTCTATGGTTGCGGAACATCAAATGAAATTCAGTATGTACTTGCAAATGATTCTTACAGGTGTGAGGAGTTTGATATTACAAAGGAGAAAATGCTAAGACTCGTAAACCTCGCGCGCCAGTCCAGTAGAAACTGTGGTTATAAGATTTTCACACCTGCTGGGCAAGTTACATGGAACCCTACTTTGGCAAGAGCAGCACTAAGTCATTCTCTTGATATGGCCACTGAGGACTTTGTCAGTCACAAAGGGTCAAGCGGGAAGGAGGTCTCCTATAGAGTTGAAGAGGTTAGCTACAGTTGGATTACCGTAGGTGAGAATATATCTGCCGGACGTGAGGATTCAGAAGAAGTTGTTGCTGCGTGGTTACTTAGTCCGCACCACTGTGAAAATATTATGAGGCAAAGTTTCACTGAGCTTGGAGCCGCCTGTTTTCATAATAAAGATACGAAATATAAAACCTTTTGGACTGTTGTTTTTGGATCTCCTATGGATGAAGTGAAAGGAACGACTCCTCAACAATAGCAATTGGTCTAACCCAGCCAGCGCTTGCGTTAATTATCTTAATTGGCGGGCAAACTACTTTGAATCCATATGCTGGAAGCAAGTCCAGGTTGGTGAGCTTTTCTATCTGACAGTATTCTTTCTCAATACCCGCAAAATGAGCGCCCCATATAACGCTCTTATCCCCTGTTTCTTTGAACTCTTCCACCATTGCCCAAAATGGCCTGTCCCAGCCGGCTGAATCTGTGCCCATTACTTTGACGCCTTGCTCACATAACCACAGGGTCGACTCTTTAGACAGTCCCGGAAACTGTGACCAGTAATCTTTAGTGCCCCAGAGCTCATCGGCCCCGGTCATGATAAGTACTATATCAAATGGATTTATTTCATATTTAATCTCATGAAGCGCTTTTTTTAAGTCCCAGCTGGTTATGATCTCACCAGGCCTTTTATGCCGCATATCTATTACTATCCCGTCGCCGTAAAACCATTCAACCGGAAGCTCATCTATTGTCTTTGCTTTTTCTCCTTCAGATTCGGGGTGATAGTGCCAGGGGGCATCCATGTGTGTTCCTACATGAGTGCCTAGTGTGACATATTCATTCGCCCATCCCAAGCCCTTTGGCAAATCTTCCTTGCTGCACTCAAACCGCATCATCATGTACTCTGCTGTGTCCTCATGAGTCTCATATTTTATTTCTAGTTTTTGATGTTCGGGTCCGGGCGCGGGCTCAATAATTATGCTAAGGTCTATAATGCGTGTTTCTGTGGGCATAGTGCTATTATAAGTTAAATAGAATTAATATAAAGGTGAGAATTTAAATATGAAGCCCAATTATCTAAGAAGATTAGGGTCTTCCGATTTGATGGTTTCTGCAGTTGGATTGGGTTGTCTTCAGTTTAGCAGAGGCAGAGGTATATCGGGCGCCATGTGGCCTTCACTAAGTAGGAAGGAAATAAGTGCTATTGTGGAGACTTCACTCAAAGGGGGGATAAACTGGTTTGATACAGCGGAGCTTTATGGTCGGGGTGAGTCTGAAAGGGCTCTTTCTTCTTCGCTAGAGGATCTCAATATTCCAAGAAAGGATATCATACTTGCGACAAAATGGTGGCCGGTTTTAAGAACCTCAAGATCAATAACTTCATCTATTGATAAAAGACTTTCAGCACTCAACACTAGGACAATAGACCTCTATCAAATTCATAATTCATTTTCATTCTCTTCCATAAGCTCTCAGATGAAGGAGATGGCCAAGCTCGTTGACCAAGGAAAAGTTAGATATGTTGGGGTAAGCAATTTTTCTGCAAACGCCATGAGGAAAGCTCATAAGGAGCTTCTGAAATATGGGCTCAAGTTAGTTTCAAGTCAGGTTAACTACAGTCTTCTAAAAAGACAGATTGAAAGAAATGGGATACTCGATACGGCAAAAGAGCTCGGCATTTCACTAATAGCTTATTCTCCTTTGGGTAGAGGGCTGTTAACAGGCAAGTTTCATGACAACCCTGATTTAATTAATAAACGGCATATACTAAGAAGATATTACGCCTCGCTCAATAAGGGAGAACTTAAGAAAAGCTCACAAGTTGTCCAGGCGCTTAAGAGTATAGCTAAAAAGTATCAGGTAACGCCCTCTCAGATTGCACTCAACTGGGTTGTTAATGCTAACGGTAATACAATTTTAGCTATTCCCGGCGCCACAAAAGTTGGACAGGCTAGAGATAATGCTGACTCTATGAAATTTGAGCTGTCGGAGGATGATATTTGTTATTTGAACGAAGTGTCTTCGTCATTTTGAATTAAGAACTTCAACCACGGCAGATATAACTAAATCGTGTAGCTCTCCATTGGTTCCTACGACACCTTTGTTGTTTGATAAGGTTCTTCCTTGAGAGAAATCTAAATCATTGCCTGATACATCTGATACCTGACCGCCTGCTTCCTTTACAATTATGTACCCGGCTGCGTGGTCCCAAATCTTCTCTGTGTAATCTTTACTGGTAGGCAGTCTTAGATATATGGATGCGTCTCCTCTTGCAAGCACCCCATACTTACACTGGCTGTCAATTCTAATGGGCTCAGCTGTAACTCCCAAGATATCTGCTATTTGCTCGGAGTCTGAATGTGAGGAATGCGCTGACTCTACCGACTCGCAGAAAGGGGCATGTGATGGATGGTCTATGTCAGATACTTCTATTTTGTCGCCACTGTCATCGTCAATTAGCTGTACTGATGCACCTTCCCCTTTAATTGCGCTGAATATACATCCTTTGCCTCTTTCGGGATCTTCTAAATCGAGATTGAGATTTGGACAGCCAAGTACTCCTAAAACAACTTCGCCGTCTTCAATTAGCGCCAGAGCTATGGCGTATTGCTGTCCTCTCAAAAACCCTTTTGTGCCGTCTATGGGATCGAGAGTCCAGAATCTACCCTCCGGTCCCCCGTCATAGTCCCCGCTATCAATTGTTGAATGTATGTCCTCTTCTATTAACTCGGGTAGGACCGCAGAGGCGTATTCATAAACTTTTTTAGTAAGAGCTTTTCCCTCATCGGTTTGCAAATCTGCTGAATCTTCTTCCGCAACTATTGGATCATTTGGAAACGCTTTCTTTAATTCGTGGCATATAACCGCTTGTACGCCAAAATCAGCAACTGTTACAGGGGATTTATCTTCCTTTATCATTGTCTCATCTGACACAAGTGACGATTGGACGGTTGTGCACAAACTACAGGCTTTTTTTACTGCTCCTATCGCTATCTTCAGTTCAGAATCATATTTCATTAATTTCTCCAGGGTTTCTTCTTGACGATACATTTTACCATCAAAAAGAAATCTCTAAACCCCTAGCCCATAATATCCTGAGCTATACTGTAATTTGTATAGGTAAATTTGATCAGTTTCTAATCTGAACCTATTTGGGGATGAATTACTTTGAGGGAAGTACCCCGGCTGTTCCTCCACGCCAATTGGAAAAACGCTGAGAGATATAAGCCTTAGCATCAAGCACCAGACTGAATACTGAAGGCACCAAAATAAGAGTAAATATAGTAGATACACTTAGACCACCGACAACGACACTTCCTAAGCCGCGGTAAAATTCAGAGCCGGACCCCGGAAGCAAAATTAGTGGAAGCATTCCAATCACACTGGTGGTTGTACTCATGAATATTGGTCTTATTCTTGATCTTACTGATTCAACAATTGCCTCATTATTCTCCATTCCTTCATCCCGAATGTAATTGAGCGCTTGGTGAACAATAAGAATTGCGTTATTCACAACAATCCCTATTAAGATTATAAACCCTAGCATAGTGAGTACGTTGAGCGGCATATAAATAAAGAAGTTCAAAATGAATAGCCCCAAAAATCCTCCAAATGAGGCAAGGGGGACACTGAACATAATGACCAGTGGATAGAGAAAACTCTCAAAAAGAGATGCCATGAGAAGAAAAGCGATTAAAGCGGCAAGTATAAAATTCCACTGTAGAGCCTCTCTTGTTTTCGTTAGATCATCAGCTGAACCGGTAAGTACTGCGTCATAGGATCCTGATAGCTCCCCGCTCTCTTTAAGTGGTAATAGAATTTCGCTGTTAATAAGCTCGATTGCTGATTCAAGAGGCATTTCCTCAGGAGGTATTACAGAAATAGCAATTGTTCTTTGACGCTCATAGTGGTTTATCTGCTCTGGTCCAGTTGTTACATTCACGTCGGCGATTGATCCAACTGTGAGCATTTTGCCGCTTTCTGTATTTATCATTAGATCTTCTATTTCGTGGGTACGGCTGGCATATTGATCTTCCCCTCTTAGAGTTAAGTCAATCTCATCTCCATTGATTTGGAATTCACTTACTGTGGCTCCATCTACAAGAGCATTTAACATAAATCCAAGTTCCTGGTTTGTAATTCCAACGTCAGATGCTCTTTCTCTGTTTAAAATTAGCTGTACCTCAGGATTGCCAAGATCAAGACTCGGAATAGGGCGAATTTGAGCACCTGGAATTTTTTGAATAGCAGTGAAAAACACTTTTTGCGCTATGCCTACGAGCTTTTCTAGTTCAGGTCCTGTAATTTGGATATTAATTGAGCGTCCTTCTCCAAGACCTCTTTGAAATATGCTTGATTGGCTAACTATGGAAATCATGCCAGGGATTTTTCTTAAAGTACTCTGCATTGGAGCCATCAATCCTTTAACTTTATCGGCTTCTTTAGCTCGAGATCCCATGAATGCTTGGCGACCTGTGGCAACATAGAAGAAGTTCTCCATCGGCGGTCCATCAAGCTCTTTAGCTTCGGGAGACCCTACCTCAGCTTCCCAATAAGGCCGTAGGTCGTCTTCGATTTGCATTCCGATGTTAGTAAATTCTCCAATATTGTATCCAGGGGGCGGTATCAAAATTCCGAATAATAAGTTCCTGTTTCCTTCAGGGAGATATTCAGTTTTGGGCATCATTACCCAACTAAGAAATATTGTTCCAATAGTAAAACCACATACAACCACTAGCCGTGTTGTGGTGCTGAAGAGTATTCGGCTTACCAGGTTTGAAATACCGATTGACACCCTCTCAGCTCTATCGGCAAATCCCCAGAGGTTAGAGAAGTTTTTGCCAGGTGTTGGCTTAACTACGCTAAGAATCTTAGCCGATATTGTTGGTATAACTGTAATTGAAACTATTAGGCTTAATATTACAGATACGCTAATTGCGATCGCTATATCACGGAAGAGTTGACCAGCCTGGTCTTGCACGAAAATGACGGGCACGAATACTGCAGCAGTAGTAAGAGTGCTGGCAAGAACGGCTCCCCAAACCTCAACGGTTCCATCGTAAGAAGCCTGAACGCGGGATTTGCCCATCTGCATATGCCTATAGATATTCTCAAGCACTACAATTGAGTTGTCTATAACCATGCCTACGGCAAATGCCATTCCGGCAAGGCTGATGACATTAATTGTTCTACCTAGTGCCGACATTACAACAAATGTTCCAATTATGCTTATTGGAATTGCAGCGGCTACTATGAGGGTGCTGCTTGCGCTTCTTAAAAAGAGGAGCAGCACTAATACTGCAAGTAAACCACCTATGATAAGATTCTGTTGAACGAGATTGATTGCGCTTATGATATAGCTAGTTTCTTCGTAGACATTAAAAAGAGTGAGATCCGTTTTTTGAAGCTCTCCCTGGTTAAGTTCCTCCACAGCTTGTACGAGCCCTTTCATAACTAGAATCGTGTTTGCTCCACTTTCCTTTACCGCGTTAATAGCGATGGCGGGCTCACCGTTTTGCCGCACGGCGAATTCAGCGTCTTTATATCCGAGCTTTACCATTGCTACATCTCTCACATATACAGGGGCGCCGTTTTTTCTAGCTATGATTACATTTTCTATATCCTCGGGAGACTGGTACTCACCTACGGTCCTTACAATGTATCGTCTCTTGCCTTCGTCAAAATCGCCTGCGCTGTAGTTGTCATTTTCATTTCTTATGGCTTCCGCCATTTCAGAAAGCGTGATGCCTCTAACAGCAAGCGCGTTGGGGTCTACTATAACTTGCATCTCACGCTCATAGCCCCCAAAAACGTTAGATGAGCCAACCCCAGAGACTCTTTCAAACCGGGGCTTAATAAAATCTTCAGCGAAGTCGTGGTATTGATAGATGTCGACATCGTTGCCCACTTTGGGTTTCAATATAAACCAGGCCATTGCGTTGCCCCGCACATCAGTTGTACTGATTACAGGCTGATCAACATCATCAGGATATTCTTCGACTTGATTAAGTTTGTTGGAAACATCTACAACCGCAGCGTCAATATCAGTCCCAATTGCAAATTCGAGAACAATACTTCCATTTGAGTCCTGACTTTCGCTTGTCATTTCAACAAGATTGTCTAGGGTTTTGAGCTCATCTTCTTGCTCACGGACAATTTCTGTCTCCACTTCCTGGGGACTAGCTCCCTGCCAAAATGTGCTTACAGTTATAGTGGGCTTGTCTACATCGGGCGTTAGCTGTACTGGAATTTTGAAAAGAGCGATAAAGCCGAAAAGTATTATAAATATTACTCCGACTGCTACGCTAACAGGTTTTTTGATAGAGATGTCAACTAATTTCATTTAAATCCTCTTATAATTTCTGTTGCTAATTAACTTTTTGTTTTTCTTCAAGGTCTTGATTCAGTATTTTTACCGGCTGATTCGGCATTAGTCTCTCGTTGCCCTTTACCACGACTAACTGCCCGATTTCAACAGGTCCAATAACTTGAATTTTGTCCTCAAAAGCCATTCCTGTGGTGACCGAGAGAGGTTGTGCTGCCCCCTCGGTTATAATATAAATGAAGTTTGCATTGTTTCGTGTAACTACGGCGTCTTTAGGAACCAATTTTACGGTAGAAGGGTTACCTATAGGAAAAGAGACGCGGGCTACCATTCCGCTTTTAATAATCCCGTCTTTATTATCTAATTTTATTTTTACAGGGAAAGTCCTGGTTTCTTTATCGGCTTGAGGGACTAGAGATGTTATTTCTCCTTTAATGCTTAGATCAGGGAGCGCGTCAAAATTAACAATTACACCTAAGCCTTTGTTCACTTTACTTATATAACGCTCTGGCATATCAATGCTAATTTCTGCAACATTTATATCTATAAGCTCAACCACCGGTCCACCTTTTTGGACCCACTGCCCGACTTCCGTGTATTCTTCGGTAACGAACCCGCTGAATGGAGCCTCTATATTTGATTTTTCTATGTCATATTCTAACCCCTCAACATGAGCCTGAAATTGTGCGATTCTAGCGTTAAGCGCAGATTTCTCAGATTCGGCATCCTGTAGCTGTTGAGTAGATGCTACGCCTTTTTGTTCTAGTTCCTGAAAACGGACTAAGTTCTTTCTTGCAAGCTGATAACGAGCTTGCGCCTCTCTTTTGTTAGCCTTAGCTTCTGTTAAGTCAATTTCAATAGACCGGGTATTGAATTTAGCAATTACATCCCCTTTATTAACGAATGTGCCTTCTGTTCCCGAGAGACTCTCGACTAAGCCTTCAATCTCACTTGCTATAATGCTCCTCTTGTCAGGTTCAACCGCTCCTACTAGCGTAACTGGTTTCTGAAGAGTTTCTTGTTGTACTTTATCCACAACTACAGGCGCAGCAGGCGGTGCTTGGGCGAGTGACTGAGATGATTGGATCAATAAAAAAATTGCTATTAGTGTAATACTTAAAAAACTCGTGCTATAAGGTTTCATTTAAGTTCCTCTTGAAGTGAAATTGTTTGTCGTAATTTCGACTTGTTGAATGTTTGTTAAGCTGACCCCTGATTTTATCAATACCCTATGTGTTTTTTATTCCGTCTAGAAAGACAGTCACAAAAGTTTGTACAAGTTCTTCGTTGTTAACTTTATTTCTCTTCTTTCCTCCAAACAGCTCCTGGACTATTATGTGATTTACAACCATTCCAATAAATGCCTGAGAAGCGCTGAGCGGATGTATCTTTTTAAAAGCTCCATCAGCGATTCTAATTTCTATATAATCACACAGCAGCATGTCTATATACTCAACATAGGTGCTGAAAAACATGTCGGATAACTCATGACCCTCAAGCGCGCTAAAATGAAGAAGTCTTATAAAACTTGAATCTTTCCCGCATTTATCTAGCATTCTTTCGGCAATAGATTTAAAGATTAAGTAGTCATCTTTGGTATCTTTATACTTGTGAAGTGGAAGTTCAATTCCCGGTTCTTCATCTATTTTTTGTTCGATAATTGCGCCGTAAAGTTCTTTCTTGGTAGAAAAATGTCTGAAAATTAGGGATTCATTTACCTCTGCCGCTTCTGCAATCTCTTTTGTTGTTGTGCCGTTGAACCCCTTCTTAGCAAATAGCTCAATAGCTGTTTCTAGTATCTTTTCTCTAGTGTTTGTTTTTTCAGGTTGGTTTGAACTTGCTTTTTCTGTGGCTTTTTCTGTTGACATTTTTCTATATACCTGTAGGATGTAAGTAAGTAGTTACTTACAAGCTACCAGTTATGAAACTTTGTGTCAAGTATGAAACCTTATGTCAAGCAAGTATGAAACTTTGTGTCAAGATAGTTAATATAAATCAGCTTTTAAAACATATAAATGAATTATATGAAAGAGTTTTGTGAATGCCGAACTCTTGTGTAAGTAGTTGATAACCGGGAAGGAAAGCTTGTTGAAATACCTTAACAAATCATCTATATATTTTAAGAATATGAATACGGAATTTGCTGATAGTGTTAAACATAAGGTGTTGTATATGCCAGGAGGTAAGGATGATTAAGACACTGCTGTTGTTATTGCTTGCGATGACAGCAACTGCCACAGCTATGGACTTGTCTGTTAAAGATGCGGTCATAATTGCTCTTGAAAACAACCGGGATATTCAGATTGAAAAGGAAAACGTAGTTGTTTCAGAGAGTGAGATTACAACTCAAAAGGGCGCCTTTGACCCAATTTTGAATATAAGCTCCTTCTATAATGACGGAGAGACTCCTAGTGTGAGCACCTTTATACCAACGGGAACAATTAATCAAAAAGAATTTAATCTCACTGGAAATATAGAAGGTCAGTTTTCTACCGGAACATTTTATGATGTCTTAAATTTTTCTTCAACCAGGACTGATACGGATTCTCCGATTGATGATCTGAGTCCTAGCTGGTTTAACAATCTCGGGTTTTCTATAGGACAGGAGCTGCTCCGCAACTTTGGCGTAAATGTTAACAACACTTTTGTTATAACAGCCAGACGATCAAATCAAATCTCTATGAAAGAATTTGAGAACGTAGTAACAAACGTTATTCTCGAAGTAGAAACAAGATATTGGCTGCTTGTTGCAGCTAGGCAAAATCTTGAGCTTGAGAGAAAAGCTCTTGAATTAGCTCAAGATCTTCAAAATAGAAATGAGATTCAGGTAGAAGTTGGTGTGCTGCCGCCAGTTGCGGTTACTCAGGCTAAATCTGAAGTAGCTGCTAGAGAGCTCGATGTTATTAGGGCTGAGAATACACTACAAGCTACGGAAGATAATCTCAAAAATGTACTTGCAATGGATCTGTCACAGAATATCAATGCAATAGATGAACCTACTACTGAGGTTTTTCTATTCAACGAAGAAGAGTCCCTTGATGAAGCTTACAGAGAAAGACCAGAAATAGAACAAGCCAAACTTGACATAGAAAATAGAAAAACTTTTAAGCATTACTACTCAAATCAGAGGCTCCCAAGGTTGGCAGTTGAAGGCGGCGTGCAGTTGCAGGGCTTAGGAGGAGATGAAAATCCAGACAGGCTTAGCTTTGGTGGAGATCCTGAGCCGATACCGTCACAATTTTTAGGATCAGGTGAAGCTTTTAGCCAGATTTTCGGAGCTGATTTTACCACTTGGCAGATACTTGGCGTCTTTAGCTTCCCAATATTCAATAGAACAGCGCGGGGGCAATATGTTAAAGCAAGTGCTGAGTTTGATAGAAGTGAAATAACTCTTAAGAAAACAGAAGACGATGTAGCCCTTGATGTGAAGAGCGCAATCAGAGAGATTGAGAACAGTCTCAGGGCCATTGATGCAGCACATGTATCCGTGGAGCTTGCTAAAGAAGTAGTAATTAATGAGCAGGAGCGCTTGAATGTTGGAATAGGGACCACGCGTGAGGTGCTAGAGGCTCAGAGAGACTTAATTGACGCCGGAGTGAGAGAGATTACAGCCATAGCCAACTATAATATTGCGCTTGCTGAGCTTGAGCGTGCAAAGGGAACGTTACTTGAAAAAGAAGGGGTTATAATAGAAGAGTAAGCTCTTTTCACCTTTATGTCCTTAAGCATGAAGAACCAGTTAAACCATGTGACATACACACCATGTGACATACACACCATTTCAGATATAATATCATTTAAATTGTATTTAAGGAGAATTAAATGGCTAGTGATGCAATAATTGAAATAAGCGACTCGAATTTTGAGTCAGAAGTAGTAAAAAGTGATGTGCCTGTGTTAGTAGATTTTTGGGCTCCATGGTGTGGACCTTGCAAAGCGATTGCACCTATTGTAGAAGAAATCTCTTCTACTTATGAAGGAAAAATCAAAGTAGGAAAAATGAATGTAGATGAAAACCAGTCTACGACTATGAAATTTGGTATTAGAAGTATCCCGACTATTATTATGTTTAAGGGCGGAGAGGCAGTGGATCAAATTATAGGCGCTGTTCCAAAAGGGGAAATAGAAAAGGTAGTTGAAAGATCACTAGCTTAAGCTTGGCTGACTTTGTTTATAGCTAATTCCCTGCTTTCGATAGTTTTTCTTCCAATTGTTTCATCTTGTTTTCCAGAGTGTTTATTTGGCTGTTTTTTGATTTTATTAGTTCTCTGTACTTTTTGCTTTGCCCCTCTTTGGCTGGTTTAGTTTTGCTGCTAGTTGCTTTCTTTATAGAACTAAGAGTTTCTTGTTTATCAAACTCGTAGACGGTTTCACGCTCGCGGTTTATTCTCTTAGAAT
>SPCL01000066.1 GCA_004525335.1 Thermodesulfobacteriales bacterium | reverse complement strand
GCTTAGTCCGAGCTTTGCCTTCTCGAGACTTTCTTTTTCTCTAACATATATCTCAAGGCTCATGGATTCTCTTTTTAAATTCACGTGCTTAATCTGATCATAACTAAGTTTTTTCAGGGCAGCTTGAACTTCGAAAACCTTCTTTCTGTTTTCAAGCGAATAGCTTTCTTCTGTGAGTTTCTCTGCAAGAGGCTCAATTTTTGAAAGAACTTCCTTTAGTTCTTTGGCGTATTGAGATTCTTTGAGCTTATCAGTCTTTAGTATTTCATTTTCTGTTACAAATTTCCGGAACTCCTCAAGTTCCTTTTTTATGAATATGTGTTTGTCAGAATCATAATCCAGGCTTGATGTCTTCTCCCTTAAATTGTTTAAGGCTTTACTAAATTCCTGAATATATGTTTTGTCTTTAATATAGTTAGTAAGTAATTCTGATTCTTTTGAGGTTTTTTCTAATTCTTTTGAGGCAAGCTCAGATTCTTTTAAGTTTTGCTCTTTTTCACCAAGCTCCTTGCTAAGAGAAGCCATGTTTTTTGTTTTAGATTCAAAGTTTTCTATGTCATTTAACAATTTCTGCTCATCTAATTTTAATTTCTCTACAGTTGCCTGGTTTTCTAGTATCTTCGCTTCCAAATTCGACTTCGCTGCTTCAAGTTTTTCTATTAGAGCCTCTCTTGCCTCTGTCTCAAGCGGCGATTCACACAAAGGACAGTGAGGGTCTTTGATCTCGGCACTTAGAACACCTAACTTTATTATCTCTTCTTCTTTTCTGCTGTTGAGATTAGACAATTCTGAAATAATTGAGCTTTTCTTTTCTCTCAATTTATTTAGAGTTTCGTTATTGTTATCAATCTCACTCTGAGATTCTTTTACAAGTTTAAGTTTGAGATTCAACTCCTTGATCTCTTTGACTAAGCCTTCTTTGTGTTCAGATTTAGACCTTAAGTCACGGGTTCTGGAATTAAGCTCTAACAAGGAGGATTCAATCTCAATTCTTTTTTGTTCAATTTTGTTATCTAACTCCATTTGCTTAGAGTTGAGTTCCTGCATTAGATTTTTTTTCTTTTCGAGTTCGCCGTCTTGTTTGTGAAGCTCTGCAAATTTTTTGTATCCAAGGGTAATTTCATCTTCCCTCGATGTGACTGCCTGAACATTGCTGAGATTCTTTTGTATTTCTTCTGCTTTGGCCCTAAGAGAGTTTAATTCTCCCAATAACTTAGCTTTCTCAGAATTGATTAGGTTCTGAACACTTTCTAAGTCCATTTCAAGTTTTGATTTAGCGAGCTCCTTTTCACTTAGAATCTTCTCTTGTTTTAGAACAAGTTCATACTTTTCAAAACCTTTGATAATTTCCTTCTCTCTAGTGACTATTTCTTTATCTTGCGAGATTAAACTTATTAAGTGCTTAAGTTCGGAATCTAATTTGAGGTTTTTCTGTTTGTTTTCTTCCTGTTCTTTCTTTAACTGATCCAAGTTCTCGAGTTTGGCTTTGATGGATTCATTTTTTGCTATTAGCTCGGATTGAATAGTCTCAAATTTTGATATTTCAGTTGCTAACTCGTTATCTTCAATCTTTGCTTGTTGCAGCTTTTCTTCAAATATATTTTTTCTTGATATTTCACCTTCAAGCTGTTTTTCTTGGCTCTCAAGTGTGTTTAATTCCAGGTTTAAGATTTGTGAATGTTCCCTTGCTTTCTTTGTGATTAACTCGTATTCATCGAGGGCGAGGATTTTCGAGAGAATCTCTTTTCTTTCAGAAGCTGTTCTCTTGGTAAATTCATCTGCCATGCCTTGCAATATGAATGATGAACATATGAATGAGTTATAGTCCATTTTTAGCAATTTTTCTATTGTGCTTTGTGTTTTGGAGCCTTCATCCAAAGGTTTAAAAGCGCTGGTTTGTGTATCAAAAATGCTCAAATTAATTGAGGTTGAAGTGCCGCTTTTTTTTCTCTCAATTACTCGTAGTATTCTGTAAATGTTGTTCTCTGATTCAAACTCAAGCTCGACCCTCGCCTCACTTGCGCCCCTTTTTATTACTTCCTCCTTTATTTTTACCCGGCATTTTCCCCACAGAGCCCAAGTTAGAGCATCTATAAGCGCAGATTTGCCGTGTCCGTTTTTCCCGGAAAGACAGGCTATGTCAAAACCTCTAAAATCAAGTGTTGAAGTGTTTTCGCCGTAGCTTAGAAAGTTTTTTAAAGAGAGTTTTAATGGAACCATATGGTTAGATATTATACGGATTTGAATATAATCATAGATTATATAATTTTTGGCTAAAATACTATAAGAGACTCTAGCTTTGACATGTTTCCGGTGTTCAGATAACTTAAAAGCCGCCATGGGTTTCTCAGATATTCTATCTATTGTCAGCTCTGACATTGAAGAAGTTGAAAACGAGCTTGAAGCTAATATACAATCCCCTATACCTTTAGTGTATGAGGTTTCAAAATATTTGCTTGGAAGTGGCGGGAAAAGGCTTCGTCCGGCTGTGCTTCTTCTTTCAAGCGGGGCATGCGGGCGTCTAGAAGGTAGAGAAAGGATCTATGCCGCAGCAGCCCTGGAGCTGATTCATACCGCTACCTTACTTCATGATGATGTCGTAGACGAGGCTAAATTAAGACGTGGAAAGCCTTCATCAAATATAGTTTGGGGAAATAAGGCAACAGTTCTAGTCGGCGATTTCATGCTGGCACGAGCGCTTGGTCTTATTCAAGCCTGCGGTGATTTGGAGCTCATCAAGGCTGTTACTGATGCTGCTGCGAAATTAGCAGAGGGGCAGGTGCTTGAGGTTATGAATGCGAACAACATGCTCGAGATAACTGAAGAAGTGTGTTTTGGAATTATAGAAAATAAAACTGCTTCTCTTTTAGAAAGTTGCGGCAGTGTAGGGGCGATACTTGCAGGAGTGGAAGAGGGATTAAAGCACTCTGTAGGCCGATACGGATTTAATATTGGAGTAGCCTTTCAGCTGACTGATGATGCGCTTGATTACTCATCAACCGAAGAAGAGTTTGGAAAGGGTGTGGGGCAGGACTTGATAGAGGGCAAAATGACTCTCCCCCTCTATTATTCAATTCAAAAGGCCACGAGTTCAGAAAAAGCGAAAATAAATGAGATTCTAGCGGGTGAAGAAGTTTTTACTGAGGAAGAACTAAGTTTTGTGAGAGATATCGTCGTTAGGTATAAAGGTGTTAAAGTAACAAATAATATGGCCGAGAGCTACGTTGAAAAAGCTAAAAGCTCAATTTCTTCTTTGCCCGATAGCGGCTATAAAAATTCCCTGGATTCATTAGCTGAGTATATAGTAGAAAGAAGAACTTAAGCACTGACCTCATTCTTTTTCCGATTCTAATTCATATAGCATGACGTAGGCGTCTTCACCTGTATCTGAGTAGTATTTCTTTCTAACCCTTAAAGTTCTAAATCCGATTTTCTCATAAAGTTTAATTGCACTATTGTTTGAAGTTCTTACTTCAAGAATCGCTAGCTTTAAACCGCGTTCAGATGAGAAACCTAAACAATCCCTCAGCAGCATTTCTCCCAGTCCAATTTTCCTGAAATCCGGATGAACAGCGATGTTTAGAATATGAACCTCAACATGAATAGTCCAGGTTACAATATATGCTACAACGCTGCCGGAGAATCTTATTATCCTTTTATATGAGTTCTGCGCTTCAATTTCTTTCTCAAATATCTGCTTTGGCCATGGGGAAGGGTAACTAACATTTTCAATAGCCAATATCTCATCCAGGTCTTCGGGGCCGATAGGCTCTATCTCATAGTTTGCTGCCTTTTCCATAGGATTATTTTTTCGGTTTTAGGACTAAATGTCCAGAGGGTTTCTTGTTATGAAATATTTTTAAAGTATTTGGCTAAGAGTTCGTTTGCTGCGGTGAAAGGGCTTTTTTCACCTTCTATTACTTTCTTCTCCAGCTCCAGTACCGTCTTGTTTATGTCTTCATTAGAATAAAAACTCTTTTTTAGACCATATAAAATTGCCTCGTGCATCCATCTCTTGGTCTGTTCTTGTCTTTTGTGTTGCAGTATTCCGCTTTTCTCAATTAAATCCTGATGTTTGATGACGGTTTTCCAAATTTCTTTTATGCCTTTATTTGCTAAGGATGAACAAGTTGTGACCTCCGGAACCCAACCGCTTTCTTTATGGGGAAATAGGTGAATGGCATTTTCAAACTCCTTTCTTGCCCTTTGTGCTCTGGAAATATTATCTCCATCTGCCTTGGTAATGGCTACAGTATCTGCCATTTCCATAATCCCTCTTTTCATGCCTTGGATCTCGTCACCTGCCCCTGCAAGAAGTAGCAATAGAAAGAAATCAACCATAGAGTCTACTGCAATTTCAGATTGCCCTACTCCTACCGTTTCTACGATAACCGTATTAAACCCTGCAGCCTCACATAATAGGATTGTCTCACGTGTGCTTTGCGCTACTCCGCCTAATGAGCCGGAGGTGGGGGAGGGGCGTATAAATGCGTTTTGATCCAGGGAGAGTTTCTCCATTCTCACTTTGTCACCGAGAATACTTCCTTTAGAGAGCTCACTGGTTGGATCTATTGCCAACACAGCAACAGTTCTTTTCTCTTCCCCAGTTAAATAAAGCCCAAAAGTTTCGATAAAAGTGCTTTTACCAACTCCAGGGATACCCGTTATGCCGATCCGTATGGACTTTCCAGTATGTGGGAGGCAGTGGTTAATGATTTTCTGTGCAAGCTCACTGTGTTTTGGTAAGGTGCTTTCTACAAGCGTAATGGCTTGGCTCAATATAGATCGGTTACCACAGAGGATGCCCTCTGTGTATTCTTTGAAAGACAGTTCGCGTTTCTTTTTTGTTGTGCCCATTTCAGATAGTTCGTTAATAAGAAAGACAAGTTTAATGAAACAATTTAATCAGTTTGTTTGATATTGTTAATCAATATTTCTAATAATTTCTGAGCAGCTTTTGAAATCACGGTTCCAGGACCAAATATGGTTGTAACGCCCGAGTCATATAGGAAGTCGTAGTCCTGTTTCGGGATTACGCCGCCTGCAACAACCATTATGTCTTCTCGGTTTGATTTCGCTAGCTCAGCTATCAAATCAGGTACCAAGGTCTTATGACCGGCAGCAAGGCTGGATATGCCAATTATATGTACATCATTTTCAATTGCTTGTTTTGCAGCTTCATAAGGAGTTTGGAAAAGGGGTCCAATATCTACATCAAATCCGAGATCGGCAAAACTCGTAGCGATAACTTTGGCTCCACGGTCATGGCCGTCCTGACCCATTTTAGCAACCATTATTCTTGGCCGTCTTCCGTCTAGGGAGGCAAATTCATCCGCCAGCTCTCTTGCTTTAACAAAATCTTTATCCTGAGACATCTCAGAAGAATATACACCTGAAATGGAGCGAATTACAGCCTTATATCTGCCAAATACCTTTTCGCAGGCATCAGAAATCTCACCCAGCGTTGCTCTTTTTCTAGCCGCGTCAACTGCAAGCTCTAACAGATTTCCTTCTCCTGTCTCAGCGCATTTTGTGATAGCCTCCAAGGCTTGAGTTACAGCGTTATTGTCCCTAGATTCTTTTAACTGTTTATGCCTTTCAACTTGAGAGCGCATTACGGCAGTGTTATCTACTTCTAAAATTTCTATTTGCCCCTGCTCTTCAACCTGGTATTTGTTAACACCTACTATAACGTCTTTCCCGGAGTCTATGCGCGCTTGTTTTTTGGCAGCCGCTTCTTCTATCCTCATCTTCGGTATTCCTGTGTCAATCGCTTTTGCCATTCCGCCTAGTCCTTCAACTTCGCTTATCAAATCCCAAGCCTTATGCGCAATTTGGTCAGTCAGGTATTCAACATAATAAGACCCGGCCCATGGATCTACTGAACGGCATATGTTTGTTTCTTCCTGTAGATATATCTGTGTGTTGCGTGCTATTCTTGCTGAAAAATCAGTAGGTAGTGCAATTGCTTCGTCTAAAGCATTAGTGTGTAAAGACTGAGTGCCGCCCAGAACAGCGGCCAATGCTTCAACACAAGTTCTGACTGCGTTATTAAATGGGTCCTGTGCGGTTAAGCTCCATCCCGAGGTTTGGCAATGAGTTCTAAGCGCTAGAGATTTTGGGTTTTTAGGATTGAACTGCTTTACGAGCTTCGCCCAGAGCATGCGGGCAGCACGCATTTTAGCTATTTCCATAAAATGATTCATCCCTATACCCCAGAAGAATGAGATACGGGGGGCGAAATCATCAATTTCCATCCCGGCTTCTATTCCAGTCCGTATATATTCGAGCCCGTCGGCCAGTGTGTAGGCGAGTTCTATATCTGAGGAAGCTCCGGCTTCTTCCATGTGATATCCGCTTACGCTTATCGAATTGAATTGAGGCATTTTCTCAGCCGTATATTTAAGAATATCTGCGATGATGCGCATGGAAGGCTTAGGCGGATAAATATAAGTATTGCGGACCATAAATTCTTTTAATATGTCGTTTTGAATCGTTCCGCTAAGTTTCTGTGGATCAACACCCTGTTCTTCGGCGGCTACTATGTAAAATGCCATAATCGGAAGCACGGCTCCGTTCATCGTCATAGAAACAGAGATCTCATCAAGTGGAATCTGATCAAAAAGAATCTTCATATCTAAGATAGAGTCAATCGCCACCCCCGCTTTTCCTACGTCTCCCACTACTCGTTCGTGGTCTGAGTCGTATCCCCTGTGTGTGGGTAGATCAAAAGCTACAGATAATCCCTTTTGTCCTGCTTGTAAATTTCTTCTATAAAAAGCGTTTGATTCTTCAGCTGTAGAGAACCCGGCGTATTGCCTGATAGTCCAGGGGCGGGTCACATACATTGTGGAGTAGGGGCCGCGTAAATACGGCTCAATGCCGGCGGCATAATTTAAGTGCTCCATGTCTAAGAGGTCGTCCTTTGTATATAAGGATTTAACCTCTATACCTTCAGGAGTGAGCCATCCGTTTTCTAAATGGTCTGTCTTTGAAGCAGACTTTTTGTTTGATGTCTGTCTAAAATCTATCTCTGAAAAGTTCGGTCTCAAATTCTCTTACCTTTCCTTAAACTCCGATTCCTAAAATCTTTTGATATTTCTTTAACATCTCAAGAGCGTTAGAGTGAACATGAATAAAATCATCTGCTCCAGCCTGTTCCAGTTTCTCTATATGTTCTTTAGGATTGCCTGCAATAATTATCTTTATATCTGAATTCTTTTCTTTGAGTCCAATAATTATCTTTGGTGCAAAGTTCGGATATTCATCATCTGAGCTGCAGATTACTACTATATCTGCTTTGTTATCAAGAGCAGCTGCAACTCCATCTTCAGGCGTATCAAATCCGATATTGTTAAGTATCTCGAAACCGGCACATCCAAAAAAGTTGCTAGAAAATGATGCTCTTGCACTTCTCATGGAAGGGTTTCCAATAGTTAGCAAGAAGACCTTGGGTTTATATCCCGTTTTGCCGAAATTTCGTTCCGTAGCCAAGCGTAAATCTTCAAACGCCTGAGCACCTCTATAAGGCTTTAACACAGTGAGTTGAAAATCCGGCTTGTCAGGGTTTTGCAATAAGACGTCTCCGATACTAGTATCATCACTCAAAAGATATTCAGTCGCAAATTCTATAGAGAGTTTGTCTTCAGCGTTGAGTTTGTTGTCAGACTTTTTAATATTAATTCCCAGGTGTTGATCTTGTATATTGGATAAAATGTTTTCAGTTGAATCAGGATATTGATTAACTCCAAGAACAGTGTCTTTTCTCGTTGCTATGTTTATGTCTCGGGATTTTCTAGTTTGTTCAATTGCGTTTTGAATGGCGCCGGATTTAAGTGATTCGACAAATCCTCCTTTGGCCTCTATTTCTTGGAAGAGCCTCCATGACTCCGCTGCAATTGAATTTGTTAAGTTCTCAATATAATAAGAGCCTGCAGATGGATCAGCTACGCGTTCCAAATAAGATTCATTCTTCAGAACTAGCTGAGTGTTTCTAGCTATTCTTAAGGAAAATTCATTGGGGGTTTGATATTCTGAATCAAACGGTCTAACCGTAATAGCCCCTGCTCCGCCCAAAGCCCCGGCCATAGTTTCGAGTGTGCCTCTTAACAAATTTATATAAGGATCGTACTGTGTTTTATTCCACGATGAGTTTTTAACTTCTATAGTCATAAGTTTAGAAGACTCATCTTTTGGTGTGTACTGCTCGATTATCTGTGCCCATAGCAGCCTTGCCGCCCTGAGCTTGGCAATTTCCATAAAGTAATTTGATCCTACAGAAAATGAAAACGACATGTGCCTAGTAATGTCATCAACACTAAGCCCCATCTCGGTTAGCCGATCTAAATATTCCAATCCAGCAGACAGTGTGAAGGCTAGCTCCTGTGTAATGGATGCTCCTGAGTCATGAAACTGGGAACTATTTACCGTTAGCCCCTTAAAATCGGGCATGAATTCAGTCAAGTATGAAATTAGCTCTCTTAATTCACTAAAAGAGTTTTCTTCTCCTATTGAGAATAAGCCGTTTAAACTTAAATCTTTTAATGGGTCACAGTCGACTGAGCCAGATAATTTCTCTAGACTTAGGCCTCTTCTTTTTGCCTCGTTTATATAAATAGAGAGAATTCCTAAGGTGCTGTTTCCACATTTAAAATTGATCTCAGCATTTTCTATCTCTATCCCTTCAAGTAGACGAGTCATGTCGTCCTTGTTTTCAATAGAAATACCCATGTGCTTTTCATTGCTTGTTGCACAATTGAGCGTCAAAGAGTCTGCTCCGGAGTTTAAGCTGCTAATTGCCAGCTTATTAGCAAGATTAATATCAGCCTGGGTTATTTCCTGATTGATCTTCCAGTTGTTGTTACTAGAGCAGGCGCCTCTGACAAAAGGAAATTCACCAGGCGCTGATTTTAATTGATATTCTAAAGGTTCTAGATCCTCTTTAGTATAAAAGGGGCTTACATCTACATCTTCATATGTTTTCCATATAAGTTTTTCAAATTCCCTGCCCCTTAAATCCTTGACTACCTGTTCTTTCCATTCTTTCTCGGATACAGGGGGGAATTCATTAAATAATTTTTGTTTATGATCAGGCTTCCGGCTCATATGAATACACTATTACTAAAAAGAATTTTGTATATCAGATAAATAGCCTAATTATAATAATTTAAATAGATAGTATTGCAATAAAATTGCTTGACACTAAAGCGCCGTATGGTAATCTGAAAACCCTAATTGATAATCATTTTCAATATCGCTTGAAGGTGTTATCAAAGAAACATTCTTTAATATTTTAATGCAACTGTGCACGGAGGCATTAGGCATATTCTTATCAATAAGATAATCAAAATCTCTAGCATTACTTTAGTAAGTCTTTCCCTCTTTTTGCTGATCACTTTAAGCTCCTTCGCTTCATCTAATGAGAAGAGAATACTATCTTTAGTCGATTATATAGGCGGTGATTATCAGAATGCTGTCAAAAATGGTGAAGTTATCAATGATGGTGAATATAATGAAATGCTTGAGTTTTCTGCTGAAACAAAAGAGATTTTTGAGACATTGAAGTTATCAGACGGTGATAAAGCAGAAATTGAATCTGAGATCTATGAGCTGTCTAATATGATCGTTTCCAAAGCCTCTGTACAAGATGTTGAAGGTGTCTCAAATAAGATAAAAGAAAAAATTATTAGTTCTTACGGTATTGTTTCTTATCCGGAGAAAAAACCTTCTTTAGAAGCAGGACAAGAGTTATATGCTAATAACTGCTCACAGTGTCATGGTATGAGTGGTGCGGGAGATGGTTCACTAGCTCATGGCTTAAATCCACCTCCGACTGTTTTAATCGATCCTGATTTCTACTCTGGTCTCTCACCATTTAAAGTTCACAACACAATGAGCTTTGGAATTAAAGGCACAGCAATGCCTGCATTTCCTCAGATTACAGATGATAAGAAATGGGACGTAGCGTGTTATGTTATGTCGATAGGAGCTACAAATAAAAATAGTGATTCTGGAAAAGAAATAGCGGCAACTCTCACAAATGAAATAAAAGATTATAAAAACCTTGCCGTACTCTCCAATAATCAAATATTAGATAAAATAAATTCAAATGTAAGTGAAGAGGGTAATGAATTCGTTATCTCCTACCTGCGGAAAGGAATGTTTGATAGCAGTACTGGCTCTGTGGGCTCTGCAATAGCTATGACGAGCGCATTGCTCAATGATTCCTTAAAACTATATAAAGCAGGTAATAAAAAAGAGTCTTACGAAAAGACCCTTGATGCATATATATTAGGATTTGAGCAAGTTGAGCCTGATTTATTTGTTAAAGATAGGAAGTTTAAAACAGAAGTAGAAGCTAATTTCTCGGATTACAGGAATGCAATTAAATCAGGGAAATCTGTAAAAGAAATAGAGAATTTGCATATAAAGCTTCAAGACAACTTGAACTCAGCATCGGTTATTTTGGAAAGTGAATCCTCAGGTAAGTACCTTTCTTTTTTGAATTCCTTTGCGATAATGGTCAGAGAAGGTCTTGAAGCAATATTGATAATCGCCGCAATTATTGCTTTCTTAAGCGCTACAGGGTCTAGAAAATCCATTAAATATATACATTACGGTTGGATCGCAGCTTTAGGAGCTGGGCTTTTGACATGGTTTCTTGCCAAAACTGTAATCTCTATCAGCGGCGCACAGCGTGAAATAATAGAAGGGATTACAGCGCTAACTGCTGCAGCGGTGCTGTTCTACGTCAGCTATTGGCTTATTACAAAAATAGAAGTTAAAAAGTGGAAGCAGTACATTCAAGGC
>SPCL01000202.1 GCA_004525335.1 Thermodesulfobacteriales bacterium | reverse complement strand
GCTATACTAAAAAAACTCATTCAGGGGTACCTCCTCCTTCTAGTTTACCCCCCTATCTCTTTTTCCATACTGTCTCATATGTATATGAACTTTTACAGAGGAGTTAAATTAAAAGATAAAGAATCTTAGGAGAAGTAACTATATCTAGGGAAATACTTGTAATTAGAAACGGACTTGAAAATCCATTAGGAAACTAAGCTTAGACACATCGCTGTCAGACCCTGAGACAGGTACTTGTATTGCAAAACCGGGGCTGAATTTTCTACCTAAACGAACGCCGGAAGAAACGAAGGTGCTGGTTTTACCAAGAGTGTCAGAAGTTAGCAGAGAATATCCGTCAAACTCAGCATATATGACAGGGGAGGCGACCACTGGGATATTTGCCCCTATAGAGGCTCCATAATTTACCCTAAACTCAAAATCGTTACCTTCGAGTTTGCTTGCATTTAATACATAATCGGTCGATACGTTTCCTAATATATTAAAAATCCCCTTCCAAGCTGCTCCCGATAAGTAAGGAGTAAAAGTCCAGGCTGATTGTAGGTTTATAGGAAAGTTTTTTCTGTACATCAAAACTGTTTTTAGACGTTCTATATTATCTTTAAATGCTGTTGGAAGCACTATGTTCATTCCAGTACTAAGCACTGAATTTGTCCCTTGAAATAAAAGGTGCTTTCCTCCAATTAACGCATTAGCAAACTCAAAACCGTCGCTTATGTTATCATCCCCAACTTTAACTTCGTTAACTCCCGATTGGGCAATTTTGACATAAATACCCCAAACATTGTCAGCTGAAGGCACGTCAATTCGAAGTGAATAAAAAATAAACTCTCCCCCTAAATCCTCCTTCACATTTACTATCTGCATATCAGCAGTAAATCTTCCTGTTGGTATTGGAGACTCAAGATTTAAAGAATATGCCAGGTCTATTGCCTCAGCTTTATTGGGCGTAAAGTTAATTGGGCCGCTAACAGACATAAATTGGCTAGAAAACGGGTTTATTACACCAATTTGTCTGTCGTGTATAAAATTTTTCATTGGGTTGAGAATATATGCCAAGATTTTTGCCGGCACAAAACCTGTATCTTCGAGCCAGTCTGATGTCTTCTCCATACCGTATCCAAGAGGCACTCCCAACAGCGGAGTAAAGATTAAATCTGATCCAGAGGGAGTTTCCACCATACCCTCAACTGTATATTCAAAGAGAGTACTCTGCACAGCAGAACCTAAAGCAGAAACCCAAAAACTGTGCCCCATTTGTCTATAGTAAAGATAGGTCAGGGATCCAATCACAGGGTGTGTTACAAGGTTAGTAAAAAAGTCATCGCCATCATCAAACTCGGGCCATTGGGAGATGTTATCCCACCATTTAGAAAGAGAAGTGTCGAATATTCGGCTATTTTTATTCCTAACGTAAAACCATCTTCCAGCCCACTGTGCGCCATAAGCAATTGCTGTATCCCGAAGAAATTCATTTGTACCCAACTTTTGGTCTCTAGGGACGGGGTCTGAAACTTTTTCTTCCTTTATGGGGTTGTTGAAACTACCATTAAGTAGATTTTCCCTATATTCATTATAATATAGGTCTCGTATCTCAATATCATCGGCAAGCGAAAAATGAGCTAATCCCGACAACATTAAAACAACTAATATAGTTCTAACTATTCTAGTCATAAGAGTTCTGATCAAAATGTTAATATATGGTGCAAATTTAATTTGGGTGAAAAAGATACACAGAAGACTCAAGAATTTAAAGTCACTATTTTATATCAAGCAAAATTACTTTATATCAAGTAACTTTTTTACCCGTTCTTCCCAAGTATATTGATTGATTTCATCCCCCGCCTTAGCTGCAATCCTCTCAGATAGATTATCATCACTAAGCACTTTTTCTAGACCCTCACAAATTGCATCAGCGCTGTCCGGTGGAACTAAGATCGAGTTCACCCCATCTTTTAAAATTTCTTTTACAGATGCAATGGACGTTGCTATTATGGGTCGTGTCGCCGCCATATACTCAAACAATTTTATTGGAGAGGTAAATTGCTCTGCCTTTGTCCCCCCTTTAATGGTCATTTTACTTGTGTAAGGCATTACTAATATATCTGAAGCCAACAGATATAACGGTACATTTTTATGTGGGACAAAGCCAACTAAATCTAAGTTTTGAGCGCCCTTGGACTGTGCTATGCTTCTATACCTGTCCACATCTTCATCTAAGCCACCAACAATCAAAAACAATATATCATTTAATTTTTGGGCAACTTCTATTAGTTGTTCAATCCCCCTACCCTCATAAATGTTTCCTGCATAACAAACAATTTTCTTATCTAAAGGGAGACCCAAATTCTCTCTGCATTGTAGCTTTGATGGCGCGTCTTGAAATCTCTCTAGCTCAACGCCGTTATGGGCTACTACTAATTTATCTTTCGGCAACCCCTGGTCTAGATAAATCTCAGACAGTCCTTTTGAATTTGTGGAGAATCGGCGCAGGTACTTAGAATTCTTAAATGAATCAAAAAGAAAAGAGCCGCCTTTGACCAATGGATGGTGTGCATCATACACGGTTGGAATATGAAAAAATTTAGTGGCAAGGTATGCGAAAACAATATTTCTTGTTATAACAATGTCGTACTTAGCGCCTCTAAAGAATTTGACATATAAAGAAGCAAGAAAGCCATGAACAATATTCCTTAAAGAAGTATTGCTGAAATAAGGAAAGGAAGTAATTCTGAACTCAAATTCGACCCCGTAATACTCAAACAATTGAGTCCGGTTTCTATTAGATGGGATTAACAGTTCAGTCTCAACTCCAAGCCGCATCATGGCTTGGCACATTTTCATTATATGTATAGCGCTTGCACCCTTTGAGAAAAGCTCAGGGCTACCGACGTATATTACTCTTAATTTTTTATCTTTTGTCACTATAATATCTCTTGATCTTATTAATAGATATAGGATCCTGTTTTTAGCTTGTTTATATAATATTGGACAAACTTTAATCAGTAAACTCTATTCCCTTATAAGATACAAATTAGAAATACTTTTAACTCTAAGATATAATAAGCCTTTATTCTAAAGAGTTTGGACTATTAACCACCCAGATCGGTCCGCGAGGGGTATCTGCAAAAAGAACTAGGTTCTAATTATGAAAATAAGATCAATTAAAGGATTTCACGACATACTTCCGGAAAACATAAAGAGATGGCACTTCATTGAAGATGCTGCCAAGCGTATATTTGAACTTTATGGTTTTTCCGAAATCAGAATGCCGGTGCTAGAATTCACCGATCTTTTCGCACGC
>SPCL01000009.1 GCA_004525335.1 Thermodesulfobacteriales bacterium | reverse complement strand
TGGCGGAGCCGACGAGATTTGAACTCGCGACCTCTGGCTTGACAGGCCAGCGTTCTAACCGGGCTGAACTACGGCTCCGCAAAATAGTATTTCTAGTGGTGGGCGGTACAGGATTTGAACCTGTGACATCTTGCTTGTAAGGCAAGCGCTCTCCCGTGCTGAGCTAACCGCCCTCGCGTTAATGAGGGCTTAATATATAACTGGAATTCTTCCCCTTGTCCACACAAAAAGCGTGTTTTGTATAAATTATTAGGGGCAACAGATAATCATGGACATATCTAATGAGCTTCTGGCTGTTTGAGTGGCTCAAGCACTCCGAAAGTATTACCTTCTGTGTCCTCAAAATATCCGACCCATCCCACGGCGGGCACCGAAAATTTAGGGATAGAAACTTTGCCTCCACTCCCTTCAATTTTAGATGCCGTTTCATCAATAGATTCCACTTGAACGGTACATACAAAAGCTTTAACCCCATCACCGCTAAGTGGAAGCAGTCTTTTAATGAGTCCTCCGTTTATTCCCAGTTCATCTGGAGACCCGGTAATTATTAGCCAATATTCGCCTGCCCCATCCCATTTGGTGAATTCCCAACCAAGTGCGGACTTATAGAACTCAATTGCACGCTCAGGTTCATCAGCATGGATTTCAAAATGGACTACTCGAGCCACAATTATCTCCTAGTATCTAAAACAGCTAACTACAATTACTTAGTCATCAATTGGTATAAAACGGCAATAAAAAGAGGGGCCGATTATTAATCAGCCCCTTTGTTTTCTAGTTTACGTTAGCTCCTACCTCGTCACCGATTGTCATCGTTGGAGGCGGAATTACAATATCTTGAAGAATAGGCACGTCTGAAACAATAGCTACATCAAGGACGTCGTCCATATGTTCAACAATCACAATTTTTATGTCCTTAAGGATTGATTCTCGTATCTCCTTAAGGTCCTTTTCATTTTCTTGCGGGATAACAATTGTTTTTACTTTACCCCTATGTGCTGCTAATATCTTTTCTTTAAGACCACCTATAGGAAGAACTCTTCCTCTCAGCGTGATTTCTCCGGTCATAGCTAAATCATGCTTAACTGGCTTTCTTATAAGAGCTGAAACGATAGCCGTTGCAATTGCTATACCCGCTGAAGGTCCGTCCTTAGGAGTAGCCCCCTCAGGAACGTGAATGTGGATATCAACCTTCTGGTGGAATCCACGCTCAAGCCCAAGCCTTTCAGCTCTGGAGCGCACATAACTCATAGCAGCCTGGGTAGATTCCTGCATAACTTCTCCCAGCTTACCTGTCACGGTGAAGGTACCCTTACCTGGAACGATTGACACTTCTATTGTAAGAAGCTCTCCACCAACTTCGGTCCATGCAAGCCCAGTTGACATTCCAATATGGTCTTTTTCTTCTATCTCGCCGTGTTTAAACTTTGGAATGCCGAGATAGTTTTCTTTCTTTATAACTGCCGGAGTCAGCTTAACTTCATGATCCGGGCCTTTTTTAACCACATCCCTTGCAGCTTTTCTGCAAAGTGTAGCAATTTCACGCTCAAGAGTCCTTACTCCAGCTTCTCTAGTGTAATATCTAATTACATCTAGAATAGTGTTATCGGAAATCTTCAAATTTTTATTTTTTAGACCATGAGCTTCGCGCTGTTTCGGAACTAGGAATTTCTTAGCTATCTCAAGCTTTTCATCTTCTGTATAGCCTGAAATCCTTATAATCTCCATTCTATCTTGAAGCGCCCACGGTATAGTGTGTAGCACATTTGCCGTAGTTATGAACATCACATTGGAAAGATCATAGTCGACTTCTAGATAATGGTCGTTAAAAGCGATATTCTGCTCGGGATCAAGGGCTTCAAGAAGCGCTGACGCCGGATCGCCTCTAAAATCCATTCCAAGTTTATCAATTTCATCAAGCAGAAACACTGGATTGTTGGTCCCTGCTTTCCTAACTCCCTGAACTATTTTTCCAGGAAGAGCTCCAATATATGTTCTTCTATGACCTCTTATTTCTGCTTCGTCTCTAACTCCGCCCAATGAAACCCTTATAAATTTGCGTCCCATGGCCTGAGCAATTGACTTAGCTAAAGAAGTCTTACCAACACCGGGAGGTCCGACAAAACATAGTATTGGTCCTTTAATTTTCTTTGTAAGCGCCTGAACAGCTAGATATTCGAGTATGCGCTCCTTTGGCTTTTCAAGACCAAAATGATCGTCATCAAGAATTTGCTGAGCTTCATCAATATCAATCCTATCGTCAGTTGCTTCACCTTTCCAAGGAAGCGAAAGCAGCCAGTCAACGTAGTTCCTAACCACTGTGGCTTCAGCAGACATAGGTGACATCTGTTTTAGTTTCTTGATTTCTTTCTTTACTTTCTGCTCAGCCTCTTCAGGCATTTTTTTCTTTTTAACTTTATCTTCAAATTCCTGAATCTCTGATTTGAGATCGTCCTTTTCGCCGAGCTCTTTTTGAATAGCTCTCATCTGCTCTGTCAGATAGTACTCTTTCTGAGCCTTTTCCATCTGTTTCTTAACACGGCCCCGTATCTTCTTTTCTATCTGCATAATCTCAACTTCAGACTGAATCTTTTCATAAATCTTCTCAAGTCTTTCAGCGGGATTGAGCGTCTCAAGTATTTCTTGCTTGTCTTCAAGCTTAAAGCTCAAATGAGAAGAAATAGTATCTGAAAGCCTTCCAGGCTCTTCTATCGAAGAAACTGTTACGAGCACTTCAGATGGTATCTTCTTGTTCAAATTCACGTAGTTTTCAAATGCTGTCACAAGAGTGCGGATAAGAGCTTCTGTTTCAACTCCAACTTTATTAGCCTCTGGGACAGTCTCGACCTCAACCATAAAATAGCTCTTATTAGGAAGGTAATTTTTAACGCAAGCCCTGCCCTTACCCTCAACAAGAACCTTTACAGTACCATCAGGAAGTCTCAACATCTGGACAATAGTTCCAATTGTTCCTATGTCATAGATGTCTTTTTCCGTGGGATCGTTAGTTTTAGCGTCTTTCTGAGCAACAAGGAAAATCTCCTTGTTTTTTTTCATTGCTTCTTCAAGGGCGCGAATAGATTTTTCGCGGCCTACAAAAAGCGGAGCCACCATATATGGAAAAATCACTACATCTCTTAATGGTAATAGCGGTAGAGTTTCTACCTGACCTGATCCTTCTTCATTGTTAAAGAACATTGGCATGTCATTCTCCTTTACAACTGGAATTACATCCTATGCACCTAAATACCTTATGTACCTAAGCGGGCCTCCTCTTCATAAATAAACAGGGGATCGCCCGTACCCTTTATCACCTCTTCAGATATAACGCAACGTGTAAGTCCTTTTAATGATGGAACTTCGTAAGAAATATCAAGCATAGTAGTTTCAATGATAGCTCTTAGGCCTCTTGCGCCCGTTTTTCTCTTAATGGCTTCACGGGCAATTTCAGCAAGAGCCTCATCTGTAACTTCAAGCTCAACACCTTCAAGCTCCATTAGCTTTTGGAACTGCTTAATGATCGCATTTTTAGGCTTTGTAAGAATCTCTATAAATGATTCTTCGCTTAATTCTTCTAATGTAGCTATAACCGGTATCCTTCCTACAAATTCAGGAATAAGGCCAAAGAGTATTTGATCCTCTGGTTGTACCGCCCTTAGAACTGCTCCAAGATCCTTTTCATCTATATTTCCGAGACTTGCTTCAAATCCTATTGATTTCTCTCCAATTCTCTGCTTAATAATGTCTTCAAGACCAACAAAAGCACCACCGCATATAAAAAGAATATTTGTCGTATCTATCTGCAGGAACTCCTGCTGAGGATGTTTTCTGCCGCCTTTGGGCGGTACATTTGCTTTTGTGCCTTCCATAATTTTGAGAAGGGCTTGCTGAACACCTTCACCAGAAACATCCCTTGTAATTGAAGGGCTATCTCCGGATTTACGGGCCAGCTTGTCGATCTCATCTATATATATAATACCTTTTGAAGCCCTTTCAAGGTCATAATCTGCGGCTTGTAAAAGACTAACTATCATATTTTCTACGTCTTCACCAACATAACCCGCCTCAGTATAACAAGTAGCGTCAACAATTGTAAACGGCACATCCAAGAATCTAGCTAAAGTTTGTGCTAGCAAGGTCTTACCACTACCTGTGGGGCCCATCATAAGGCTGTTGCTTTTCTGCACCTCTACGTCAACGTTTCTTTTTCCGTTTGAGTAGGCGTTTAGCTCCACTCTTTTGTAGTGGTTATAAACAGCTACGGCCAATATTTTCTTTGCCCTAGTCTGCCCTATTACATATTCGTCTAGGAATTTTTTTATTTCAGGAGGTGTCGGAAGACTGGAATAGCGTTTTTTGAGTACACCTTCTTTTGCTTCTTCATCAGCAATTATCTCATTACAGAGCTCTATACATTCGTTACAAATGTATACTGTTGGCCCGGCAATGAGCTTTCTAACTTCTTTTTGGCTCTTTCCGCAAAAAGAGCAATATAGTTTTCCCTCTTTAGCGTCCTTTTTCGAAGTCATTTGGCCGCCTCCTCTCTATGGGTAATTATAGCATCAATAAGTCCATATTCTAAGGCATCTTTTGGTTTTAGGAAAAAATCTCTTTCTGTGTCTACTCGAATTTTATCAATCGGCTGATTTGTATGGCGTGCTAGGATTTCGTTTAAATCTTCGCGAATTCTAAGGATTTCTCTTGCATGTATTTCGATATCAGTAGCCTGCCCCTCAACTCCACCGAGCACCTGATGAATCATAACTCTGGCATGAGGAAGAGCATATCTCTTACCACTCGTGCCGGCAGCTAAGAGCACCGCCCCCATGCTCGCAGCCTGGCCCATGCACATAGTTGCAACATCAGGTTTTACATATTGCATTGTGTCATAGATAGCGAGCCCTGAAGTTACATGACCACCGGGGGAATTTACATAGACATAAATATCTTTTTCCGGGTTTTCAGATTCTAGGAATAGGAGCTGTGCTATTACAGTGTCAGCGACAGCGTCAGTAATCATAGAACCAATAAAAACAATCCTGTCTTTTAATAAACGGGAAAAAATATCATATGCCCTCTCGCCCCTGCTGGTTTGCTCAATTACGATAGGTACATAGCTGGACATTACAGATGAGTATACTGATACTACGGATTTTTGTCAACGGGATTTTCTTCTGCCACAACCTCATCGATCTCGGCGTTTTCTACAATAAAATCAATAACTTTTCGCTCTGCGAGAGTAGCTTCAAGCCCTTCTAATAAATTATTTTGTTCATATAATTCACGTATCTGATCCGTCCCCATATTATATTGCTGGGCAATGGAGCTAAGATTTTCGTTAATATCTTCATCAGAGACACGAATCTCCTCTTTTCTGGAAATCTCTCCCAGTACGAGTGAAGCCTTAACATTTCTTAGGGCGTGATCTCTTATTTCATTCAATTGTTGCTCACTAATATCCATAGGAGGAATCCCCTGCTGTTCTGCATTCTGTTGAACGCTTTGTACAAGTCTTTCTGCCTCTTGCTCTACAAGGCTTTGAGGCGCCTCTATTGAGGGATTTTCTACAATTAAAAGATCCATGAGCTGTCTTCTCATTGTTACCTGAGCCTGCTTCTCTAATTGGTGGCCCAGATCCTCTTTTATCTTAGTTTTAAGCTCATCCAATGATTCTAGTCCAATACTCTTGGCAAGCTCATCATCTACCTCGGGCATGGTTCTTTTTAAAACATCTTTTAGCTTGAGAATATAATGTATGGCTTTTCCACGTGCGTGTTCAATTGGGAAAGTCTCATCATATGTGACGTCAAATTCTTTTTCCTCTTCTTTTTTCATCCCCAAAACAGCTTCTTCAAACTCCGGGATCATTTTGTTCTCGCCTATTACAAACTGAACATCCTTACGCTTTAGGTCTTCCAGCGGCTCTCCATCAAGTGATCCTTCAAAATCCACTATAACCACATCGCCGTCTTTTACAGCCTCCTTCTTCTCATAAGGAGTTGTTTCAGCCTTATGTTCACGAAGGTGCTGAATTGAAAGCTCAACATCTTCTTCTTTTACAACCTGTTTTTCTTTCTTGAGTTTTAGTTCTTTATACTGTCCGAGTTCAATTTCAGGTAGAACTTCAAACACTACTGTATATTCAAAATCTTTATCTAGCTCAAGATTATCAGGAGGGGTTATCTCGGGGCGGTTAAGAGGATTAACTTCAGCTTCTCTGAGCGCGTCTTCAAGTGTCTTAGAGAGTAGTTTCTGCATAGTTTCGCTTAGAATTTCGCTTTTATACATATTCTCAACTACCTTTACAGGTGCTTTGCCGGGGCGAAACCCCTTTACTTTAGCCACATGATATATCTCTTTAAATATAGAATCACGCTCTTGCTTAACAACATCAGCCGGAATTGTTACATGCAGCTTCCTCTGAGTTGCACTCAAACTTTCCATATTAATTTTCATATTCTCAAACCCCTTAGATTTGTATAAATTTTAATTATATTTTTCAGTGTTTTGAAGCACTTAATATTCAATTCAAGCGGCTTATTATACCAGAAAATAAAAAAATGGACAGGTATTAGAAGATTAAAAGCCCTTCATCATACCTACACCACCGCAACTACGCGTAATATAATAGATTTGAAAACGAATTATATTAACTGCACCTTTTTTCTATTAATACAATCTAATCCCTTACCATGAGAAACAAAAGGCTAATCAATATTACTTTATCAGTACTGTTTATTCTTAAACTTATTGGATATTCTGAGCGATCTCATTCGCAGGAAACTTTATCTTCAGTATCGAAAGAAAATATCGTCCCTGTGTCATTTGTAGCACTTGTGGCATCCCCTCGGGAAGATAAAGAGAAAGCATTTAAATATATAAGCGAGAACTGGGAACCTACATTCCCGATAATGGTGATCGAAGTAATCTATCTCAGCAACGACCCGGCATTTTCTGCAAAGCTGATAAAGCTTTTAGAAGAAAAAACTGGAAAGGACTACGGATACGAGCTTGATAAATGGTACGAGAGGATTTGGAATAACGACGAAATGGTACATGCTCAATACCCTGAATTTAAATCCCTGCTATACGGTCTGATTGACCCAAAGTTTGCAGGTTATTTCTCAAGTGATCACACTTCTAAGATAAGACTTGATGAAGTCAGATGGGGCGGCGTTAGACAAGACGGCATACCGCCTTTGAGATCCCCCAAAATGATCGATGCCAAAGAAGCTAAATACTTAGATGATGACAATATCGTATTTGGAATTGAGGTAAATGGAGACGCCAGAGCTTACCCTAAGCGAATTATGGCCTGGCATGAGATGTTCGTCGACAACGTAGGTGATCAACCTGTGGCGGGCGTTTACTGCACTCTATGTGGGTCGATGATTCTATATAACACTGTGCATAATGGTGTTAATCATCAAATAGGGACAAGCGGGTTTTTGTACAGGTCAAATAAACTTATGTATGACAAAGAAACACAATCACTTTGGAATACTCTCTGGGGTAAACCAGTGATAGGACCACTTGCCGATAAGGATATAGAGCTTGAACGTATGAGTGTCGTGACTACAACTTGGGGCGAGTGGAAAAAGAGACACCCTGGAACAAAAGTGCTTTCATTGGAAACAGGACATAAAAGGGATTACGCAGAAGGCGCCGCGTATAGAGAATACTTCGCAACAGACGAGCTAATGTTTAATGTGCCCAAGCTTGATAAACGGCTTAAGAATAAAGATGAAGTGCTCGGATTAATATTCAGCCAGTATCCTGAAAAACCTTTAGCGATAAGTGTTGAGTATTTGGCGAAGAACCCGGTCTATAACAAACAGATTGAAGACTTAGATTTTGTTGTCCTAACTGATATGTCAGGAGCAGCTAGAGTGTATGAGTCAAAAGGTCTCAATTTTAAAGATTGGGATCAAAACAGATCTGTCACCGATGTCAACGGCAATAAATGGGTTTTAACTGAATCTAAGTTAACCTCACCGGATGGTAAAGAGCTTTACCGTCTGCCTGCTCATCGAGCATTTTGGTTCGGCTGGTATGGTGCGTATTCAAACACCGAGCTAATCTTGTAACTGACATATTAGAGGGTAAACATTAAACAGCTTTTTTGGTCGACTGTTCGTGTTCTCGGCAAATTAGAAAACTTTCTTTTTCGCTGAGCGGCTCTAAAGTCAGTCCACATTGGTGCGTGTCGCCTAATCCAAATTTTTTGAAGTGATTGCATGTATGACACACACCAAAGAGCTTACTCTTATTTTCTAACTGAAGCTGAACAAGTAGTTTTGTTAAAAGTTGAGAAAGGTAATCGGAATCTTTTGTACTAAAAGTATCAAGAGCACTACAAAAATCAGTTGGCGGAAACTCCTTTTTTATAAAATCCTCACCTTTCTCAGTAAGGTACAGACGTATAACCCTGCCGTCCTCATCATCTATATATTTTTTAATGAACCCCTTCTTCTCCAAAATATTTATACTCTGTGAAGTTGTGCCTTTTGTAGAACCTATAAATTCTGTTACTCCGGCTGGAGTATTGCTGTAGCGGTTACATTGATAGAGATAGCTAAGTATTTGTACATGCACAGATTGAAGTCCGGAATCAGCCCCAGATGCCCTTTCCTCAGAGCGAAGCAAATTACCTATTCTTTCAATAAGAGATGCTATCTTAGTTTTTTCCATTCCATATATTGTATCGTGTCGAAACAAGCTTGACAAATACAAATTCAAGATGCATAATGGTTTCGACTCGATACTTAATAAATCAAGGAGGTTTTAAATGACATTATCAAGAATATTATTGCCGAGCTTTTTAGCATTGATAGCTTTTATATCTGGAAGCTCGTTAGTCTTGGGCCAGGTGGCTTTAGAGGATGAGATAAAAGCGCTCAACACTAAAGATCTTCAAATTAAGAGCGCAAAAGTAAGCTATATGGGCGATCTTGACCTTCTGGTATTTGAAGCAACAACAGAGGGTAAAGTAGGAAAGACCGTACCCAATACTCGCGGAGAGCTAAACGGTGCCCCAGTGCTTGGTTATGTTTTCCCAACGAGTCTAAAATCTGAGGATGTTGGTTTTAATAAAATGGAGGGAATAGTTGCTCTAGCAGTAACTGCCCACCCGGATTTTGACGATACGCCGCTTTGGGATGAGAACAATGACGGCAATTATGAAAATGACGGAGTTACGTGGCACACGCATTGGGTAGTTCTGGGGCCCGATAAACGAGTCAAAGGCGGACTATCTGTAATCGAGTTTAAGAAGGAGGATAAATCCGTAGTTCTTCCCCCTACGAACCCGGCAATGCCAATGTTTATGGACTCTCCAGGTTACTCTGTAGTTGCCAGTCAAAACAATTTGAAAGTCTTAGTCCCCGCACAGCGCATAGACAATAAAAAGGAATTTAATTATGATGCAGTAAGCGCATATATGGAAGTGAACACTACAGATGAAAAACGACCTTTACTTGGTGTATATGAAGTATACGATGTGCTTTCCGGGGATTTATCTCTACCCTACAAAGTTAAATAGATCGAAGTTATTAGTCTGTATTATTTAAATTTAGACAAAAATAATAAAGCCGGGATTAGCACTTGTTCACTAACAGAACTAATCCCGGCACTCTAATTCTTAAAGGAGGAGTTGTCTCTATTTAAAAAGCACCACATATTCATCGTAGCCATTATCTTTTAAATCTTCGGCAGGAATAAACCTGAGTGATGCCGAGTTTATACAGTATCTAAGTCCTGTTGGTTCAGGGCCATCATTAAAAATATGCCCTAAGTGAGAATCTGCATTCTTACTTCTAACCTCAACTCTCTTCATCAAAAACGATGTATCTTCGACTTCTACGATATTTTCAGCTGCAAGCGGCTTTGTAAAACTTGGCCAGCCGGTGCCCGATTTGAATTTGTCCTTGGAGCTAAAAAGAGGCTCACCCGAAACAATATCCACATATATCCCCTGCTTCTTATTGTCCCAGTACTCGTTACTAAAAGCTCTTTCAGTACCATTTTCCTGAGTTACTTTATACTGAAGAGGCGTAAGCTTCTTCTTAAGCTCTTCTTTTGAAGGATTAGCTTCAGACTTAGCCTCAGAAGCTACAGAAATATTCTCTGAAGAGTTATCTGCGCCTATAAATTTAAATCCTACAAATAAAACTAAAACAAATGCAATAAGTAATATTGTTTTCACTGTTATTACCTCCTATTCACCCAAGTATACGACTCTGTCAGCAATTCAGATTCATTTTTATTCATAGTAAATATTGCTCAACAATAACAAGCGCTTACAAAGCTTCAATTTCAACTCGCATTTCCAACTTGTGCTGTTTGCCAGGAGATATTGAAATTATATCTTCCCCGGCATTGGTTGTTTCTACACAAACAAAATTTAAATAATCCTGATCTCCCAAATCCTTCATTTGTTGGGCCTTATAACTCCAAGGATTCCAGATAACTGTAGACTTGCTGTCAGATTTATGTATTCGAATTTTTCGTTTTAATACAGGGTCATCGATCACACAATCTCTAGTTGTATCTAAATAAATTCTATCTGTCTCACTCGTAATTCTAATAGAACCTTCTTGTGTTTTCTTAGTAAAGTTATTGACCTTGTCGATATAGTTAGCACCTTCTAACCCAGAGATCGTAACATCATTTACATTTCCAACTTTATAATAGCTATGAAACGCGCTTGTGACAGTGAATTCTTGATTTCCAGAGTTCGTCATAGTGAGTTGAGCATTTAATTCTTTGCCAGTAGTTACAGTAAGCTCCAGATCAAATCTGTAATCCCAAATTTCACAGGTACTTTGATTACCCACTAACCCAAGCACAATCTGTGTCTCGGCTTCTGAGATTCTTTTAGTCGCCCTGACATCCCACAAAGAAGTTCGGGCAAACCCATGTGCAGGTTTTGAACTAACTCTAGGATGATCTGCAAACCATGGCCAGCTAATGGGAATTCCGCCCCTTATGGCCTTACCTGGTTCATATTGACTTAGAGGGCTGAGAAACAAAACAGGCTCTTGACCGTGAGGAATGAAAGAGGTTATTTGAGCGCCGTGAAGAAATATTTGTCCCGATGCAGCTTCATTTTTAATCTCAGCATATACCAGCTCACCCAAGCCTTCTTTAAAAATTAAATGATTCTCAATGGAATACTCTCTATTTAGACTCTTAATTTTAGAACTTGGCATGAGTTTATTATATATGGAATGAATAAGTTTAGGGATTAAATTTAAGGGTTTAAAGAAAATCTAAAAAAGTGGTGCGAGAGGAGGGAGTCGAACCCACACACCTTGCGGTACTAGATCCTAAGTCTAGCGCGTCTGCCAGTTCCGCCACTCTCGCACTGTCTTTGTGGGCTGTGAGGGAATCGAACCCCCGGCCCGATGATTAAGAGTCATCTGCTCTACCTAGCTGAGCTAACAGCCCATTAAATTCAGCAAAGGAGGATTATTATAATTAGCCTGTGCCTAAAATCAATAAGCTCATAATTATAATTCTATTCGTCCTGTTGGTGAAGTGCACATTTAGATTTGGTTTGGGAATAAAAATAATACTGAAAGTCAGAATTCTTCCGCTATACTTTATAGGTAGAATAAAGAATTAGAGAATCTAAGATTCAAATCTGGGTCCGGGGGTCTCTCCATACCTTACAGACTAAATCATACCCTCTCTATTAAATGAAACCCTCCTTTAATGAGATTATATGGGTAAGATTTGACCCCCGGGCTCCTTAATTCCCCATTATACACCAATCCATTTTATAATTTCAAGAGGGTATTGCCACTAATAAATTAGGCATGTTCTAGAATTTAGAGGGGTAAAGCCTCAACAGAATATTAACTCTCTTCTTCTGGTTTTACTATAGCAAGTGTGTATTTATCCATGTCGATATACTTTCTTGCAGCCTTAAGCACATCTTCTTTTGTAACTGCGTAAATCTTCTCTGGGTAAGCGTTGTATTCTTCCCAGCCGATGCCGTATAGTTCATCAAACGTAATCTTAGCAGCCTGGGATGAATTTTGCTGGAGCCCTATTTCGAAATTTCCGACAAGATAGTTCTGAGCACGTTCAATTTCCTCATCCGTTACGCCATCTTTTAATAGTAACTCAAGCTGTTCTTTCATACCCTGTAAGGCCTCTTGCTCCTTCTGAGGCGCCGTGCCAATGTAAACCCCTATAAATCCGGGTTCGAGCCCCGGTGTATAAAAAGAGGTTACAGTGTAGGCTAGGCTTTTCTTATCCCTAAGCTCAAGAAACAACCTGCCACCCATACCTGACATGATAGTATTTAAGACTTCTATAGAATAGTGATCTTCATCATCAAGTCTAGGTCCCTGGAATCCGAGCAATATATGCGTCTGAGCTTTATCACGCTTTTTCTCTACTCTTTCTCTTATTTCTTGAGGTGGGGCATCCGCATTGATAACGGGATTTGGGGCACTACCTTTTTTCATTCCACCAAAATCTTTTTTAATAGTCTCGAGTACTTCATCTCTATTCACATTGCCAACAACTGTGATTACCATGTTCTGTGGACGTACATATTTTTCATAAAACTCCCGCAAACTCTCACTATCAGCCGCATTAACCGTATCAATGGTACCAAGAGGATCCAGTTTGTAAGGATGGTCAGTATAGAGAGTGTCCAGAAAAAGATTTACAGTAATTCTTAGGAGGTTATCCCCCTGTCTGTTAATATCCGCAAGTATTTCACGCCTTGCGCGCTCTACTTCTTGTGGGGCAAAACCCGGATTAAGAACAACATCTGCGAATATGTCCATCGCGGGAACAAAATTCTTACTAAGAGACTCAACGGTAACACCAAAACTGTTCCTTCCAGAATACTCCTCTACTTCACCGGCTATGGATTCAATCTCCTGCGCTATCTGAAGTGCGCTTCTTGTCTCAGTTCCTCTTGTAAGCATACGGGAGACAAAATTGGATACCCCATTTGTAGATTGGTCCTCATACCTAACTCCACCTAAAAATGCAGCTCTGGCTGAAAATAATGGAACTGAATCGTTTTTCTTTATTAGAACTGTAATTCCATTATCTAATACATATTTTTGCACTTCACCGGAGTCATTGTCTTCAGATTTATTTTCAGGTATTTTGCTGAGCTCCAAAGCAGAATCTGAAGATGCCGTATCAACGATTAGTTCTTTTTCTATCAATAATTCACCTAAGCCATTTTCAGAGGAAACCTTTTGAACCTCTTTAGATGCATTTTCAGCAATACTCCGAATTTCCTCTTCCTTAATAGTATTATTGTCTGAAGGAAGCAGAAAACCCGCAGTCAAATTCTCGTCATTAAAATACTTCTGAGCAGCAAGCATAATGTCTTCCGCTCTCACCTTTGACACTTTTTCTAAATATTCTTCTTCATATCTGAAATCATCCGTTTCTACTTCATAAAACCCGAGCTTCTGTGCCTGACCTTGCATTGTTTCTTTTGTATATATTGCATCACTCTCAAGATTAACCTTAACCCTTTGAAGCTCTTCTTCACTAACGGGCTCATATTTAAGACGGTTTATTTCTTTTACAATTTCTGAAAGCGCCTCTTTTGATTTAGCGGGATCAATGCTTCCCCCAACGGCAAAAATTCCTTCGTACTTAGGAGTAAACGCATAGGCGTAAATACTGTTTACAAGCGCCTTTTGTTCTTTAATATTCTGGAAAAGCCTTGAGCTATCCCCACCTCCAAGAACATTAGACAATACGTCCATCACCGGCGTGTCTTCGTGCTTTGCGTTGGGCACATGATAAGCAAGGGAGAAATATCCTTCCTGAAGAGGTTTGTCTATCACAAAGGTCCTCATACCCTCTTGTGCTGGCTCATTCTTTATATCACACACAGGCAGCTCGCTTGAAGGGTATTTCCCGTAAAGTTCTTCAATCTTGGGCAAAACCTCTGAAGTTTCAAAATCTCCTACCACTACAAGAACCATATTATTTGGCGCATACCATTTCTTGTAAAAGTCTGTAATACCTTCTCTTGTGAAACTTCTCACGCTCTCTTCAGACCCGATAACAGGCCTTCCATATGGATGTTCTGTAAATGTGGTGGAAAACATCTTCTCGCTAAGGTTTCTAGAAGGAGAATCTTTGCCCCGACTTATTTCCTCAACTACAACTTCAAGCTCTTTACTAAGCTCCTGGGGATCAAAAGTAGAGTTCTGCATCGCATCAGCTAGTACGTCTAGCGCAGTGTCCAAAAACCTGCTCGCTATTACTACATAATAGACAGTCTCGTCAAAAGAGGTGAAAGCATTTATATCACCGCCGCTACCTTCTATAACTCTGGCAATCTCGCCAACTTTTCTTTTTTCGGTGCCCTTAAATAGCATGTGTTCATGAACATGAGCAAGTCCGTATTCCCCTTCAACCTCACAAGCGCTTCCCGTCTTAACCCAGACATTGACCGCCACAACAGGTGAAGAATGGTTTTCTTCAAGAATTACCGTTAAGCCGTTTTCAAGTTGGTATTTAGTTATCCCATCAGATTCTATTTCACCAGACACTTTGTTTGCATTTACAGTTTCTACATTCTGACTATCCATTGGTTTCTCCTCTTGATTACAAGAAACAATCAGTATACCTAAGATTAAAAACATTGATGAAAACGAAATTAATTTGGCTAATGATTTGTTTTTTTTATACATTCCAGATAATTGATTTGATATATTCACAATATTCATGTGGCTACCTTTATTCATGTTTTTATAATCTATACTAAGAAATCAGAACTCAGTTTTAGTAACGTTGTTAGTCTTAAAACTGATAAAAGTTTAAGTTGACCGAGACCAAAGAAGATTACGTATAATAATATATCTAGGGGTTTTCAGAACACCACTACTTTTTTCAAGAACTGCTATTTGGTGTCTCCGCTTCATCACTAAGCTTGGGTTTGCTTTTTAGCTGTTTTATTACATACAACACCAGCCCGACAAGCGCATAAAGGTAGACGATGAAAATAAACATTATTTCAGGATGGGTAATAATAGCAGCTAATATTATTGCGGCTACGACTAGGGCATTAAATGGGCCACCGAAGTTGAAATATGGGCGTTTATTATAACGAACGTTACTTACCATTAAGAGTCCTATTACAGGGGCCGCTATCAGAAAAAACCAAAGTACTCTAGAATCAGGAACGATATTCAGTGCTGTTAGCAACATAACAGGCGCAATCATCAATCCTGCTGCTGCAGGACTTGGAAGTCCCGTAAAGCTGAATTTTTCTTCATTGCCAGACTGCACATTAAACCTTGCAAGCCTAAGCGCTGTACAGACAACATAAAAGAGTACTGCCATCAGGCCAATTTTGCCCGATCCCATAAGAACCCAGGAATAGATAAGTACACCGGGAGCGACACCGAACGATACAAGATCTGATAAGGAATCATAGGAGAGTCCGAATTTACTTTCATGATTGATAAATCTGGCAAGTTTGCCATCCATCATGTCCAGAAACGCTGAGATAACAATAAAAGCCCCCGCCCACCAGAACCTTCTAAAAACCCACTCTTCAGATGCTCCTCCTCCTGAAACAGCAGCTATGACCTCAATTGAAGTCATTATTGACAAGAGCCCGCAAAACAAGTTGCCCGTTGTAAACAAGTTTGGTAGCACAGGCATTACCCTTTGCCGTTTAGACCTTTTTCTATTCTCTCTCATTTAATTCCCCATCCTAGCCACAATAGTCTCACCTGCCCAGACTCTTTGGCCTACTTTAACATCTAGTAAAGATCCCTCAGGCAGATACAAATCTACCCTGGACCCAAATTTAATAATACCAAATCTTTCACCACTTTTAAATTCCATTTCTGGCTCAGCGTACGAAACTATCCTTCGGGCTAAGAAACCTGCTATTTGTGAAACTACTATTTGTTTCCCATCAGGGGTTTCTATGAGTGTGGATAACCGCTCATTATCATCAGATTTTTTTTTCATGTTTTCGGGATATAACCAACCAGGCATGTTTGCAATATGAAAACTGCCGTGAGTGTACTTAGCAGCTACTACTTTGCCGGTTGTTGGCATTCTATTAATATGGCAGTCATATACGGCAAGGGATATACTTATTTTCAATTCATTGGAATTCAAGAAATCTCTTTCATATGAATCCTCAACGAATATAATTACCCCATCTGCTGGAGATAAATACGCATCAGGCTCATTTGGTATAGTTCGTTTGGGATCGCGGAAGAAAAGAACATTCAAGATCGCCAGTAACGCCAATATGAAAGAAAGAACGGTAAAACCGATAATAGCTGCAGCCCATGCAAGAAGAGCAAATATGCCTATGTAGACAAATCCCTCAGACGCTACAGGCGCCCGTCTTATCATCATTAGTTCTTTGTTTTATCGACAAGTTTACTCTTAAATAGAGAGCTCATCATTTTACGGAGCTGCCCACCAATCTCTTCTATTGGATGCTCTTGCCCTTTTTTCAGAAGTGCATTGTAAACAGGTCGTCCCGCCTTATTCTCAAGTATCCACTCTCTTGCAAACTCCCCGTTTTGAATTTCTGTCAGGATTTTCTTCATTTCCTTCTTAGTCTCTGCGTTAACAACTCTAGGGCCTCTGGTGAGATCACCATATTCTGCTGTATCGCTAATGGAGTAACGCATGTTTGTAATGCCACCTTCATAAATCAAGTCAACAATGAGTTTTACTTCATGACAGCATTCAAAATATGCCATCTCCGGTGGATAACCGGCTTCAACTAAAGTTTCAAAACCTGCCTGAATTAATGCGGTTATTCCTCCGCAAAGTACAGCTTGCTCACCGAACAGATCAGTTTCAGTTTCATTTTTGAAAGTTGTTTCTATTATTCCCGCTCTTCCACCGCCGATTGCCCCTGCATATGCCAGAGCAAGATCCTTTGCTTCTCCGGTTGAGTCCTGATGAACAGCAATTAGCATTGGGACACCCGCTCCATCTTCAAATTGACCCCTTACGGTATGTCCGGGAGCTTTTGGAGCCACCATAAAGACATCTACGTTAGGCGGAGGAACAATCTGAGCGTAATGAATATTGAGTCCGTGGCTAAAGACAATTGCATCACCCGGATTTAGATTATCTACTATTGATTCGTTATAAATATCAGCCTGGCTTGTATCAGGCGCAAGGACCATAATTATATCAGCCCATTTGCTGGCTTTATCTACTGTCATAACATCAAATCCAGCTCCTTTGGCTTTATCCCAGCTGCCGCTTCCTTTCCTAAGACCTATTGCGACATTCATTCCGCTGTCTCTTAAGTTCTGCGCATGGGCATGTCCTTGACTACCATAACCAACAATTGCGATCTTTCTTTTTTTAAGTTTTTTCTGATTTATATCCTTATCGTAGTAAACCTTCATTGCGCATCTCCTGTGTTTGAATTTTTAGCATCCCGTTTCATAGCCACAGTACCTGTGCGAGCTATCTCTTTTATACCCATAGGCTCTAGTAGTTCTATAAAAGCGTTAACTTTTTCTTTGTCGCCTGTAAGTTCAAGCGAATATGATTGAGCCCCAACATCTACAACCTTGGCTCTGAAGATATCTGCCATCCTTAATATTTCAGCCCTATTCTTTTCATTTGCATCGACCCTAATTAGAATCATTTCTCTTTCGACTCTTGGTTCTTCAGTTAGATCATCAACCCATATAACATTGACCATGTTATTGAATCTCTTGATAACCTGCTCGATCACAAAATCGTCCCCCGTGGTAACAAGTGTGATACGGGATGTATCCGGATCTAGTGTCTCTGCAACATTTAGACTTTCAATATTAAAGCCCCTAGCGCTAAACAAACCGGCCACTCGGGACAACACTCCTGATTCATTGTCTACAAATAGAGATATTGTATGCCTCATTGATTATGAACCTCCGGAATCAATCGATTAAAATAAAATACATTTATAGGGGATGTAAACTAATATCCCAATTGCTTTAAAAACCCCCGTATTATACTCAATACTTCAAATTAAGCTACATCCACAGCGCCTAATATCATATCGTTCATAGCTCCACCTGGAGCAATCATTGGATAAACAAGCTCTTCACAGTCAACCATGACCTCTATTAGAACGACTCCTTTTGTAGATAAACCTTCTTTAAGGGTTGCTTCTAATTCCTCAGGTTTATCAACCCTAAGCCCTTTGGCTCCAAAGGATTCAGCGAGCATAACAAAATCAGGAAGAACTCCAAAACGGGAAGCGGAGTAATTGCCGTCAAAAAACATTGTTTGCCACTGTCTTACCATCCCGTGGTGCCCATTATTAAGAAGCATTATTGTAAGATCCAATTTGTATTCAACTGCAGTGGCAAGCTCTTGCATATTCATCTGGAAGCTGCCGTCACCACTTACGCAGACAACCTGTTTATCAGGACAAGCAAACTTGGCTCCCATAGCTGCCGGGAACCCAAATCCCATGGTACCTAGACCACCTGAAGTAATATGAGTTCTAGGATGATTGAATTTGTAAAACTGAGCTACCCACATTTGATGCTGACCAACGTCTGAAACAATAATTGCGTCATCATCGGTGATTTTACTTAGAGTATCTATAGCATAAGTAGTTAAAATTTTATCCCCGGTTTGATTATATCCCATTGGATGCTTAGTGTCCCATTCTTCAATTTGCGCGCGCCATTCTGTACGGTCTTTTTCAATTTTTGAGGGCAGCGCATCGAGAAGCTGCTGTAGAACTAACTTGGCATGCCCCACTATGGGGCAGTGAACTACAATATTTTTATCAATTGATGATGGGTCTATGTCTATATGTATAATCTCGGCACCTGGGGAAAACTCATCGAAATTACCTCCAGTTGCCCTATCGTCAAATCTGGCGCCAATTGAAATGACCAGATCGCTTGAATGTACTGCCATATTTGCAGCATATGAGCCATGCATTCCCAGCATGTGTACGTATAAAGGATCATCCTGCGGGTAAGCCCCTAAACCCATAAGAGTAGATGTAACTGGTATTTCCAATCTATGAGCGAATTCTATAAGCTCAGGACTAGCATTTGCATGTATTATTCCGCCGCCGCCAAAAATTATAGGGCGTTTAGATTTTAAAATCATATCAACTGCTTTTTGAATCTGCTTCGGATCACCTTTAGTTGGAGGCTTATAACCTCTTAAGTTAATTTCCTGAGGAATAACCAGCTCGTCCTCTTCTAAAATTACATCTTTTGGCATGTCCACAAGCACAGGACTAGGCCTACCTGAGCTAGCGATATAAAACGCTTCTTTCATTATACGAGGAAGATCCCCAGCTTTTCTAACAAGATAGTTATGTTTTGTACAAGGCCGTGTAATACCGATGTGATCCGCTTCCTGAAAAGCATCACTTCCGAGATAAGGTAAAGGTACCTGTCCTGTGAATACAACTATAGGAGAAGAGTCCATTTGGGCTGTTGCAATTCCAGTAACTGTATTGGTTGCAGCAGGGCCTGAGGTGCAAAGAACAACACCCGGTTTCCCAGAAGCCCTTGCATATCCATCAGCCATGTGGGTAGCACCCTGTTCATGTCTGGTAAGAACGTGTTTTATCTTACCTTCAAACTTGGGCATTACATCATACACTTTGAGCACATAACCGCCGGGAAGGCCGAATATGACATCTATTCCTTCTTCAATAAGAGTTTCAAAAAACATTTCGGCACCAATCATTCTAGCCATTTCAAAATTACCCCCGCGTGGTTTGTATTGCCCAATACTTTATTTATTATTTTTCAGTTCGTTTGCTCGCGATTCCATTCGGTCTTTGAGCGAAAGTTTTATTCTCTTTAATCTTCTAACCTCTACTTCGTCATCGAGAGTCGAATTCTCTTTTTCTTCCAGGTTTTTTATTACTTCATCTAGCTCTCTATGCTCGAAATAAATATTCTTATATTCCTCGTCTTCCTCGAGAAGTTTTTCTATGTTTTCTGATTCGTTCATCTGGTCTCCTTTTTATCTCTCTTCTTTTGATATTTCTGCTTCAGACTTCCTTAAATAATGAGGAGCAAGATTCATTATCTCATTGTAAATATATTTATTATCCCGATCCTCTTTAAATTTTCCAATTTCTGACAGAGCCAGATTTGAAGCTCTTGGAAAATTCGTATTAATAGGGCTAAACATTATACCACTGCCTAAATTATCTTCCAAATAATCCTTATAAAGTAAAGCTCCATCGCCGACAAAAATTGTATTATCTTTTATTATTTCAACTAAACCTTCGGGAGAAACAACAATGTCTTCTAGTATTCTTTCTAACTCTCCGTTAGTAAAACGGAAAAGCGAAGTAAAGACTTCCCCTTTTCTTGCATCTATCACAGGACAGATATTATAAGGAGCAAAAGGCAAATTCATAGCCAGGGCTTTAAGAGAAGAAACACCTATCAAAGGTATTCCCAGAGAGTAGCAAATCCCCTTAGCTGTTGAAATTCCGACCCTCAATGAAGTAAACGACCCGGGGCCTAATGACACAGCAACACCACTCAAATCAGACTTAACCATTCCCAGTTCAGAAAGTAGCCAATCTATGGAAGGAATCAGCTTTTCAGTATGTACAGGTCCGATGTTAAAATAATACTCACCTAGGATGGTATCATCCCCTACAACCGCTATACTCCCCGCATATGTAGATGTCTCAATTGCAAGTATTTTCATAATTTTTCACTTGTTACATGCAAACCTAATATGTTAATTTGAACCAAACTCACTCAACAATCTGAGCTGCATACTCAAACACAAGAAACTACACTGATTCAAAAACATGAATCACTTAACTACCAAGATTCTTTATCAATTTGAATATGAGTTTAGTCTAATAGTATCTCAAGATTTGCCAACTCAGTTGTTTTATGCGAATACTTGAGCACCCATAACCATTAAACCTTTACAGTCTAGCTGACCTTACCCTTTAATTGCGCTCAGTCGAACTTATTATTCAGGTGTCTCGTCGTCAGTTTTTGTTTCTTTAATAAGCCCGCTGTGGGCTAAAATTTCATTTCTTAATTTTTCCATAATTTCAGGGTTATCTTTCAAGAAAGATCTTGAATTCTCTCTACCCTGCCCGAGCCTTTCTCCTTCATATGAATACCAGGTACCACTCTTCTCGACGATGTTGGCTTTTGCCCCAATATCTATCATTTCACCTGTTTGAGAAATTCCTTCTCCAAATATAATATCAAACTCAGCATTTCGGAAAGGAGGAGAAACTTTGTTTTTAACCACTTTCGCCCTAACCCTGTTGCCCATTACTGCATCTCCTTCCTTCACTGAGCCAATCCTGCGGACATCAATCCTCACGGAGGAATAAAACCTAAGCGCATTACCACCACTTGTGGTTTCAGGGTTCATATACGGAAGAGTTCCAATTTTCATCCTTATCTGGTTTACAAATATTACAAGAGTATTGGATTTCCCCACAGAGGCAGTCAATTTTCTAAGTGCCTGTGACATAAGTCTAGCTTGAAGGCCCACGTGAGTGTCTCCCATCTCCCCTTCTATTTCAGCCCTAGGGACCAGTGCGGCAACCGAATCTAGAACAATTACATCAACAGCACCAGAGCGTACAAGTGTATCGACGATTTCAAGCGCCTGCTCACCAAAATCCGGCTGGGAGATTAAGAGGTCATCCACTTTTACACCAAGCTTCTGAGCATAGTTCGGGTCAAGCGCATGCTCTGCGTCAACAAAAGCCGCAATCCCGCCTTTTTTATGAGTCTCTGCTATAACGTGAAGCGCAAGTGTGGTTTTTCCTGAAGACTCCGGTCCGTAAATCTCGATGACCCTTCCTTTAGGGAACCCCCCTACTCCAAGTGCAGCATCAAGACCAATTGAGCCTGAGGATATAACCTCGAGCTGAGGAATAGGAGAATCAGCACCAAGCCTCATAATAGAGCCCTTTCCAAACTGCTTCTCTATTGATGCGATTGCAAGGTCTATTGTCTTTTCTTTTTCACTAGGTTTTTCTTTTTCCAGCGAGTCGTTTGTAGTTGTTTCTTTAGCCATAATACCTCCAAATTATACATTATTTAACAAACTTTGCCTAATCATGTCAAGTGCTTTTAAAACGCTTACTAGTTTGATTTCTTCCCTTGTTCCATGGAACTGGAATTTACGGGAAAGAGTTCCTTTTGTCTTACTATCCAAACCAATATATACGATCCCAACAGGTTTTTCGATAGTCCCGCCTCCGGGGCCCGCAACACCGGAAATTCCTATACCCAAATCAGAGCCTGAAAGATGCCTCACCCCTTTAGCCATAGCCTCAACCACAGGTGCGCTAACGGCGCCATGGGCTTCAATTAACTCCATCGGGACACCAAGAATCTTAACTTTGGCCTCATTGCTATATGAAACCACACCTTCAAGAAAGTATGAAGTGCTTCCGGGGATGTTTGTAATTCTATGTGAGAGCAACCCCCCGGTGCAAGATTCTGCAGTTGCAAGAGTCATATTATTTTGTTTTAGAAGCTCCCCTACTACTTCTTCCAGCATCTTGCCTTCAGTTGTAAAAACATATTGGCCTAAGAGGGCATGGATATCTGTTAGAAACTCATCCATTAGCAATTGTGCTTCAGAAGATGAATCTGCGAAAGTGGAAACCCTCAAGTGAATTTCTCTTGAATGCGCTCTGTAGCCAAGCTTTACATGCTCCCTCTCAACTCCCTCCAATTTCTGAGCAACTTCAGATTCCGGAAGCCCAAATGTTTTAACAAGCCTCATACAGGATTTTTTCATCTGGGGATTTCGTTTCTTAAGCTCCGGGATTATATATTCTTCCATCATTGCTCTAAATTCCTTAGGCACTCCGGGCAGAAAAAAGAAAATAGTATTTTCAATTTCATAGCTGAATCCGGGAGCGGTCCCCCACTTATTTAGCAAAACCTTGCAGCCTTGTGGCAGATAAACCTGCTTCATATTGGTTTCGCTTACTTCTCTATTTATTTTCCTAAATCTCTCGGCCATCATGTCCAGGGAAGCCTGGCTTAATTCAAGCCCGACATTGAAGAAATCTGACGCAGCTTCAATTGTAAGATCATCCGGTGTTGGTCCTAGTCCCCCTGTTACTATCACGGCGTCAGCTCTGCTTTTAGCAGTATTAAAAGCAGATTTAAGTATAAGCAAATCATCACCCACGGTTGTATGATAGGCAACATCAAAACCTAAGCTTGTAAGATTCTCCCCAGCCCACTGGAAGTTGCCGTCCTGGGTGAGTCCACTCATTAACTCATCGCCTGTTGTAAGAACTTCTATTTTCATAACGTTTTTGTCATTCCCGAATTTAGTAATCGGGAATCTGTTTTTTTCATAACCCAATCTTAAGTCCAGAACACCCATCTTCCGAGAATATGTAGCGTGATGCAGGAATACACCCCTGCCATAACGTCGTCCATTACTATCCCCCAGCCGCCCGGCAATTTCTCAAACTTTCTTACCGGATAGGGTTTAGCAATATCAAAGAGCCTGAACAATAGAAAACCAAGAAAAATATTACTTATGGTAACCGGCACTAAGATCATCGTTATCAAGTATCCGCAGACTTCATCAGCCACCACCTGACCAGGATCTGTTTTGCCAAACACCTCTTCAGCTACCGTAGAAGCCCAGACGGATATCAATATTATTGCAACCGTAATTGCCAAATATAGGTAGAGTGGGGTGAAAGATAAGACATAAAATAATGGGATTGCCGCAAGTGTGCCGAAAGTGCCGGGACCTATAGGGATTAATCCCACATAAAAGAAAGTCGCTATAAGTTTTGCAATACTTTTTTTCAACTAAGTTAGCACCCATTAAATAAAATCTGACTAGTTAAAAAGGGAGTTTGCATTATTGACCGTATGTGTCAAGAAACATACCAAACTTAGAGGCGTAAATAGTTGTAATGCTCAAAAAAAATTGAAAACATATACATTCTTTTCATGAATATTGTCTTGAGAACAAAGTCTTACTCATAGAACATATCCTTGAAATTCCACTCAAAGTACGTAATATCTGTACAGCATTTTTATTAAGCTAAATTACAAGGGAGCACAATTTAACAATGGCAAACGGATTAGAAAACAAATGGGCATTAATATTAGGCGCTTCAAGTGGATTTGGAGAAGCAGCCGCATTAGAATTGGCTAAACAGGGAATGAACATCTTTGGCGTTCACTTGGACAGGAAAGGCACAATGACCCACGTTGAAGAGATCAAGCATAAGATAAAAGAATATGGAAGAGAGGCTGATTTTTTTAATATCAACGCGGCAGACCCTGAGAAAAGAGCCGAAGTTCTTGGAGAAATAGAACAAATATTGGACGAACATGGCAACCCGGGAAGCGTCAAGATACTAATTCACTCATTGGCATTCGGAACACTCAAGCCTTATATCTCGGACAACGAGAAATCACGCTTATCAAACAAGAATTTTGATATGACTTTGGATGTTATGGCACACTGCCTTGTTTACTGGACTCAGGAAGTTGTTGCCAGAAAGCTGATGGGGGAAGACGGCAGAATTTTCGCTATGACAAGCGCAGGCGGACACAGGGTTTGGCCTACATACGGCGCCGTATCTGCATCTAAGGCAGCGCTCGAATCACATATACGCCAGCTCGCATATGAGCTCTCACCAATGGGAATAACTGCTAATGCTATTCAAGCCGGAGTCACTTTAACACCGGCGCTAGAGAAAATCCCGGGAAACGAAGAAATAATAAAACACGCAATAGCAGTAAACCCCGCCAACAGGCTCACCACTACAGAAGACGTTGCTCAGGCTATTGCTGCACTTAGCGGTCCGGGCACACATTTTATAACAGGGAATGTAATAAAAGTAGACGGCGGCGAGGATCTAATCTAATCAGGAAATCATATGAGTAAAAAAGTAACTCTTTACAACACGCTAACTCAAAAGAAAGAGGAGTTAGTGCCTTATTCAGAAAACAAAATAAAGATGTATGTCTGCGGGCCTACTGTTTATTCTTCGGCTCACTTAGGACATGCACGGGCTGCAGTCACGTTTGATGTAATTGAGAGATTCCTAACATACCTGGGTTACGAAGTTACATACGTTAGAAATTTCACTGACATCGATGACAAAATCATAGCGAAAGCAAACGAGACCGGCGTGGCGGCTCACGAAATATCAGAAAAATACATTCAGGAATATCAAGAAGACATGGCTTCAATTGGGGTTAAAGCCCCTACAATCCAACCCAAGGTGACTGAACACGTACCTGAAATTGTTGAGATGATCCAAAAAATTATTGATAACGGTCATGCTTACCAATCCGACGGTGACGTATTTTTCTCGGTTAAAAAGTTCAATGGCTACGGCAAGCTATCAAGACGAGACCCTGACGATATGATGGCAGGAACCAGGATCGATATAAACGAGAAAAAAGAAGATCCTTTGGATTTTGCTCTCTGGAAATCTGCAAAGCCGGGAGAGCCTTATTGGGAAAGTCCGTGGGGCAACGGTCGTCCGGGATGGCATATTGAGTGCTCACTTATGAGCACAAAGTACTTAGGTGACAGCTTTGATATTCATGGTGGCGGAAAAGATTTAATATTCCCTCACCACGAAAACGAGATCGCTCAGTCTGAAGCTGCCACAGGAAAACCTTTTGCAAAGTATTGGGTGCACAAT
>SPCL01000247.1 GCA_004525335.1 Thermodesulfobacteriales bacterium | reverse complement strand
CTGGCTGATTACAAGTTAATTAAACCGCCAAATGTCCTTGCCTAAAACATAAATATCAAATAATCTAAGAGTATTGAAACGATTTTAAATGCACATAATACCAAATGATTTGATGATGTTTCTGACAACTTAAGAACATTGTTACAAAAGAGCAGGCATTGGCTTAGGAATAAATTTTATGAAATTAAACGCTAATTCCACAAATTACTTGACTTTTTTACTCTAAAATAATATCATCCTTGATTGTCTGGTTAGAAAAAAAATCATTGAAATAGGAGGCCAAAATGAGCGACTTAATTACAGACGGTCTTCCACAGGCTAGCGAAGTTAATGTGCTTGACACCTTTAACTCGATAGGTTTGAGGAGATCAATAAGATGGTATGAGCCAAACAAGCCCGTAGAAAGATGGAAAATTCAGGCTATGTTAGAAGCTGCAAGAATTGCACCTTCAGCCGGTAACTTTAATGGGCAAAGAGCAATTGTTGTTTACAGAGATGAGGACCCAGAGATTTGGGAGTTTATTTCTGACTGGAGTCAGATTACAACACAGATGGCTCCGATTCTTATTTTTTGGTGCTATGAACTAGCAGCATACGACGTGCAGGGACAGCAGTTACACGATCTAATGAGAACCGGCGCTTTAGATAAAGCTCACGGTTGGGAATACGAGCGTGTAAACAGACTTTTCCCACTACCTGCAATTTTGCCTGATTTCATTCTTCACAGACTTGCCTGCATAGATTTGGGCAACGCTATTCAAAACTCAATTCTTACCGCAACTTCCTTGGGACTCGGATGCTGCCTAAACGGCGCAAGCGGTGGAGCAAGAAGAAATGTTAAGGAAAAATTCAATCTTGGACCTTCATACGTTTTCTGCTGGTTGATGACCGTTGGTTATCCTTCAGAGAATCTTGATGGAGGCGGAACAAGAGGAAGACCTCCTTTTGAAACTATGTTCTTCAAAGGCAAAGTTGGACAGCCTTTTGAAAGAGACGCAGCTACAGTTGAGCTCTTAAAAGAACTAAAAATGATTCAAGAGCCGGGACCAACACCTGGAAGACTTGAAGAGATCAACAAGCTCACAAAGAGATTTGGTCTTGGAGACGATGCGCTTACCGACTGGAAACTTGGACCATCACAGCTAGATGATCCGGTAAATGCTGTTGATACCAAACCTGCTTCACTTTCCCCAGAAGAAGTTGCAGCATCTGCTGCAGGCGCGCCTGCAAGCGACTTCACACTTGTACCAACCGTAAAGAGAGAAGTTCTCGATAAGTACAGGGAAGAGAAAGGTATTGGCGACGCTGACTAAAAAGTTAAATTAAGGAGGTTCTAAAAAATGGCAGAAGTTACAATTAACATTCCAGATCCAATTTTAGCTATTATTCAAAAAAGAGCGGATATTACCAAGACAACACCAGAACAACTTATAGCTACAACAGCTATAATTTGTTATGCGTCTGCTCATTATGATTCATCCAAGTGGCTCAAGTTTAGAGACGCTGAATCAGATGACATGACTGCTCCTTGGACATAATGTCTAATATTTTGGATCTTTAAAATTTAAAAATAAGCAAAAAATATGGGGTTGCATCGTAAGATGCTTCCCCGTTTTTTTATATTCGTTTGGTTGAGTAAAAAAAGATTTTTCTATAGTGATTTAAATTTAAATACCAAGCTCACGAGCGATAACAACATGCTGAATTTCCGAGGTTCCCTCAGTAATAGAGGCAAGCTTAGCGTCTCTGTAATATCTTTCTACCGGGAACTCGACTCCGTATCCATATCCGCCAAGTACCTGAACAGCTTCTGTACAAACATCCTGTACTACTTCTGCAGCGTAAAGCTTAGCCATAGAAGCTTCTTTAAGGGCATTTTTATCGCTACTGTATAACCATGCAGCTTTGTAGACCATAAGTCTCGCCGTCTCTATTTGTACTGCCATTCGCGCGAGTTTAAAGCTGATAGCCTGAAACTTGGAAATGGGGCGTCCAAAGGCCTCACGCTCTTTTGAATATTGAAGAGCAAATTCAAAAGCTGCCTGCGCAAGTCCAACCGATTTCGCAGCGTGCGTAATGCGCGCTCCTAAAAGGGTAGCCATGGCTCCCGTAAAACCGCCTTCACCCACAAGCAGGTTTTCTTCCGGAATTTCGCAATTTACAAAAACAAGCTCAGCCGTATCTGCAGAACGGTGACCTAACTTATGAATTTTATTTTTTTCGGTAAAGCCAGGAGCGTCAGCATCAATAACAAACAGACTGATACCTGTGCCTTTTTTTGATTTATCGGTATATGCGGCAACGATTACATAATCACACATTGTGCCGTTTGTAATCCATGTCTTTGTGCCGTTGATAATGTACTTATCGCCTTGCTTAACCGCAGTGGCTCGAATACTTCTAGCGTCAGAACCCGCATCAGGCTCAGTAAGCGCCAAAGCGCCTATGATCTTTCCTTCAATTCCAGGAAGCAAGTACTTTTCTTTTTGAGCATCATTGCCGAATTTTAGAATTGGAACCATTGAAAGGCTCGTATGCGCATTAACACACATTGCGATCCCGGCATTAATACGTCCCATCTCTTCAGCAAAAATACACTCGGTAACTTTATCTAAATCGACCCCTCCATATTCTTCGGGGAAGGCGATTCCTAAAAAGCCCATCTCTCCGAGCTTAGGGAATATT
>SPCL01000235.1 GCA_004525335.1 Thermodesulfobacteriales bacterium | reverse complement strand
CTACTACTGCAGGGAAACACTATCACTGAAGTAGCTGAGATGCTTGATGTTTCTAGAACTACAATCTACAATAGAAGAAAAGATTTTCTAGACTATGCGGAGAAAGAGGGAATATTATTGGCAGCAGAACATTTTGATGTTGAAGACACTTTCGAAGAGCTTTCCAACTTGGCACTTGAGTTAAAGCTGAATGGGCTAAAAGTCGAAGAAGCCAGAAGAGGAAGTGAAATACTTTCTCTTCTAGATTCTTTTAGAGTTAATAGCCCTGAAATCTTCATAAATGAGGTCATGAAAAAATCAGAAGAATCTAATATAACCGGTGAAGAGATAACCAAATATGCTCTAGAATTAAAAAAACTTGAACAAGAAGAGCAAAAAAATTACAGTCAACTAATTTCTGAAATAAATGATAGAAAAACTGAGCACACGAAACTAGAGAATAGCCTCAGAATAATAAAAGAACAAATAGAGCATGTCAAGGATGATTTAGAGCATCAAATAGTGGAATCTGATACCACGAAAGAAACTCTGAATATTTTCATAGATACTAGAGAGCATCTTAGAGACAATGGAATAAGTTTAGAAGATACCACACGCCTTGAAAAACTAGTATCCAATTTTGATGAGCATGATTTTGATATAGAAAAAATAATGGACTTTTTTACCTCGTCAAGATTTTTACGAGATAGCTTTGATAGAAACAAAGAGGATAATGAGAGGCTTGAGGAAAGAAATCAGGCACTTAGAAAAGAAAATAGTGCTCTAGAGGTAAAATTAGAAAACAATCTGGGCATGTATTCCGCCATTAAAGGTTTTGAAGAAGCAAAAATCAGCCCTGAAGACGTACTTGAAATCATTCAAATAGTTACGGGTATGAGTCAAGGTCTAAATATATCCGAAGAAGAAGCCATAAATCAATTCGTTAAAGATGTAAAAACCCAGTATACAGAAAGGAATGGCTATAGATTCCAGATCGACGAACTCCAAAAATTACAGAGACTATATCAAGATAAAAACACGTTACTGAAAGAAGAAGTTGAGGTACTTGAGGAAGTCTTAGACGATAGAAAGGAGGCGATTGAATCCCTCAAACGCCTTGATGCCCTTGATATAAGTAACGAGGAAATAGTGGAATGGGGGGAATTAATAAAAGACCTAGGATATGAGGTCTCCACATTCCGTAAGATGTTATCCGAGATAGGCGGTATTCCAAGTTATCTTGAGGAAAAAACCCAAGAAGTATCAGCATTAGAACTAAAAGAAAAAGAACTTCGTCTAAATGTGAATGACCTCGAGAAGGAACTCGCCGCAATTCAAGACACATTAAGTCTTATTCGTCAGAGCATCGAATATGAAACAGGCAAAATAAAAGAATCCGTCGAGTCATTTGATAACTACTTTTCATCACCGGATACTGGGTTCAAGGCTCGAAGCACCCGAGTAGTGGATGATATAGTTGAGAATTTAACCACACTGATAAATAACACTAAATATGATTGGAGCAATGACCTGAAGAAACTCGATCATAACGTTAAGAAGATCCTAGAAGAGACAGACCGCATATTGGAGAATGCCTACAGGGGAGGCAGATTAGTTGGACAATTCCACTCCCTCGAACCCATTCATAAAATTCTTAGAGATGAACAAGTATCAAAAACAGAGGGCACAATTGGCGTTATCACTATGTTAACCTATATCAAAATATGGCTCGGAAAAAATTACTCGGAAGAACTAGATACTTTTGACAAGGTAATTGAGAATCTTATGAGGGATCTTGGTGATATCTATTAACGATGATATAGAATCCACTTTATCAAATCTGGAGAATAACCTTAGAAAAACAAATAAAGTAACGCTAGAATATGAGAAAGATCTCCTTTACTCCCTAATTACAGAAAAACATAGAAATCAATTCATAAAGAGGCAGAACAGAATCAACGCCCTAAAATCACCCTTCATCAAGGCGAGGGGAGTTTTACAAGGAATACTAGGGGAAAATATAGAAGAAATCCAAGTTGTAGAAGTTCTCGATCTGAGTGGGCTTGAAGAGGAAAATCAAAGGACTAAAAAAATCATTTATCTGTTGTCACATTCCGAGTGTCTTGAGTATTTTAATGACACCAACAAATATGGCTTGAACAGAGCCAATAAGATGTGGAGAAAAAAACAAATACAAAAATAATATGAAAGTCATCTCTCTAAATAAAATATAAAAACTAGCATGTACTCTAAAAATATGCTGAAGATATTATATGAGACATACTATCTTACTATAAGATGTTTTTAATAGTATTATAAAAATAGATAGCAAGTAAATACTTACAATGGATAAAAAATATAAATAAATTTATATCGCTTCAATCATGTCGATTGAAGAACATGCTATTAATGTATGGAATTATTTTAACTCAATCGATAAACGAGCGTATGGTATCCTACTTCCATCCATACCAATACCCTATTTAGGAAACTATGATAGTTATACTAGTTCCAAATTAAAAATAATTACAGTTGGTTTAAACCCATCAAACAAAGAATTCCCTAAAAACGATTTATTTAGTAGATTCTATGGCATGGAAAATATATTTTTCAAGAAAACACTAACTGTAAATGAAACAAGAAACTATCTATTCTCTTTAAACATATACTTTGCTTATAATAGAAATGAATGGTTTGATAATTTTGAACCTATACTTAATGAAATAAAATCAAGCTTCCATCCTGGACAAGAGAATACCGCACTGCATACGGACATTCTTTCACCATTAACAACCATTGAAACATGGTCTAAATACGAGAAACAAACTAATCCCGATATTGTCAAAGAGATAACT
>SPCL01000098.1 GCA_004525335.1 Thermodesulfobacteriales bacterium | reverse complement strand
GGAGGCATGAAATGGATCATGAATCCGTATGATGAATTTGCTGTTGAAGAGGCCATTCAAACTAAGGAAAAACACGGCGGCGAGGTAGTAATCGTATCAATTGGTCCTGCAAGGGTAATCGATACAATAAGGCAAGCTCTTGCAATGGGAGCAGACAGCGCTGTTCATATTAACGGCGATGGTTTTGCTGAAACAGATCCCTTTGCTATTGGTAAACTGATAGCATCCGAGATTAAGAAATTAGGAGAATTTGATATAATTTTTACAGGAATGAAAATAATTGACGAAGAGTCAGGACAAGTCGGCGTTCAGGTTGCTGAAGAGCTCGGTATCCCTCATGTCTCACTAGTCAGTAAAGTGGTTGATATCAATGCCGATGCAAAGAAAGCAGTTTGTCAAAAAGAAATCGACGGCGGGCACGTAGTAGTTGAAGTGCCGCTTCCTTGTCTTATCACTTGTCCCGATGCTATGAACGAACCACGTTATGCATCACTTCCGGGAATTATGAAGGCAAAGAAAAAACCTCTTACCGAAGTTGGAATTGATGATGTTAATTTTGACGGGCTTGGTTTTGGGAAAGAAGCTGTAAGCAAAGAAGGCGCGAGAGTTAAAACTATTAGTATTGAAGTTCCACAAATTGAAAGAAAACTGAAAATAATAAAAGGCAGCGACGAACCTATGGTTAGAGGTGAAGAAATTGCCAAGTCCGCTGAGGAGCTTGTTAAACTTCTAAGAGAAGACGCAAAAGTTATATAGCTCCACATAAAACATACTAGAATTGAAAAAGATATTGAAGGAGAAAAGAAATGAGTAACGATGTTTGGGTAGTGGCAGATCTAAAAATAGACGGAACAATAAGAAAAGTGACATTTGAAGCTTTAACTGAAGCCAAAAAGAAATTAGTTGGAAAACTAGGTGGTAAATTATGCGCGGTTCTTCTAGGCTCTGGAGTTTCAGGGTTAGAGGCTGAATTAGGAAAATACGGCGCTGAAAAAGTATATGTAGTAGATAGCGATCTATTAAAAGATTTTAATACTGAAGGTTATGTTAATGCCTTGGGCGAATTAATAAAGCAAAATGAGCCTGCAGTCGTAATTGCAGGTAACACAGTGTTTGGCCAGGATTATTTTCCAAGAGCCGCAGCTCGTGTTGGAGCTGGAGTAGCAATGGATGCTATTAAGATTGACCTATCAGGAGATAACAAGCTCCAAATTGAGCGTTATTCTCATTCTAGTAAGGCGATTCAGACCCAGGTCTTCCACGACGGCGCTACGATGATGGCCACTGTAAGACCAAACTCATTTAAAGCTGAAGAGTCTCCGACCACACCAGAGGTAATAAGCGGTTCAGTGGAGTTAAATCCAGCAGACATTCACGTTAAGGTTCTTGAGCTGCAAACTAAAGAATCAGACAGACCAGAGCTGACGGAGGCTGAGAGAGTAGTTTCAGGCGGTCGTGGTTTGGCAAGTGAAGAAAACTTCAAATACATATATGAGCTTGCCGATATACTCGGAGCTGCAGCGGGTGCTACACGTGCTGCGGTAGACGCCGGTTACTGCCCATATGACATGCAGGTTGGGCAGACTGGTAAAGCGGTATCGCCGAACCTATATATAGCGATTGCAATTTCGGGCTCTGTTCAGCATTTTGCCGGAATGGGTTCTTCTAAGGTAATTGTTGCTATCAACAAAGACCCTGAGGCTCCAATTTTCCAAAAATGTGATTACGGTATTGTAGGCGATCTATTTGATATTCTGCCGCCGTTTATAGAAAAAGTTAAAGCGTTACTTTCAGAATAATAACACTAACAACTAACTAGGGGGACGGCAGACTTGTCGTCCCTACTATATCAACCATCTCTATTTTATTGATCTTCTCTCCTAAAAATCTCCCGGCTACAGATAAAAAAGTATCGGATACATCGGTTAAATAAAACTCTCTGTCTGACTGAGTGCCTTTATCATTCAGGAGATTCTTCTCGATCAATATATCTTTTATTAATGCTGCTGTTTCCTGAGCCGAATCAACTAGAGTTATTTGATCCCCCATAATTTTCTGTATTGTATTTTTAAGCAGGGGATAGTGTGTGCAACCCAAAACGAGTACATCAATTCCTGTTTCCTTAAATGGACTTAGATATTTCTCGGCTATGCTCTCAGTAATCTGACCCTCGATCCAACCTTCATCGGCTAGTGGAACGAACAGCGGACAAGCTTTTGAAATAACTTCAATATTGGGGTTTAGACTTTCTATGGCACTTTTGTAAGCGCCGCTATTTATTGTAGAGGGCGTTCCTATAATACCGATCTTCTCTGTTTTGGTGACGCTTACAGCTTTTTTAGCGCCCGGCTCTATCACGCCAATCACAGGAATATCAAATTCACTTCTTAGACTTGGAATTGAGACAGAGGATGCAGTATTACATGCTACTACAAGCAGTTTAACGCCCTTTGAAATTAGAAACTCAGTATTGCTATGAGAATAGGCAATTACCGTTCTTCTCGACTTAGTTCCGTAGGGAACTCTTGCCGTGTCGCCCAGATAAATAATATCCTCACCCGGCAAATTCCTAATTAGCTCTTTTACTACTGTGAGCCCGCCTATGCCGGAGTCAAATACTCCGATCGGGGCATTTTGTGTATCGTTTTTCATAAGTTCACATTGTCTCTCTGGATTAGTTAGAAGAACACTTCAATCGCTTTTTCAATTGAATCCACACCAACAAGAGAGATAGAATTATCTGTCGACTGAACTCTGTCAAGATTTATTTTAGGAACTACGCACTTGGTAAAGCCGAGTTTCTGGGCTTCATTTATTCTCATATCAATTTGAGAAACCCCTCTAACCTCTCCAGCCAGCCCTATCTCACCAAATACAACTACTCCGGGGTCAATCGGCTTGTTTAGGAAGCTTGAAACAAGGGCAATAGAAATAGCCAGATCAATTGCGGGCTCTTCAATCTTTACCCCTCCGGCGACGTTCATAAAAACATCCTGTCCCAATATTTGCAAACCTGCTCTTTTTTCCAGAACGGCGAGTAATAAAGACACTCGGTTATTATCAAGCCCTATTGTTGTTCTTCTGGGGACTCCAAAACTACAAGGGGAAACAAGGGCTTGAATCTCAACAAGTATCGGCCGCGTTCCTTCAATGCTTGGCGTGACAACAGAACCTGATGCATTCTCCGGGCGTTCTGACAGGAATATTTCTGAGGGGTTCTTTACTTCTTTAAGCCCAACGTCCATCATCTCAAACACGCCGATTTCATTAGTAGAGCCGAATCTGTTTTTTATCGCTCTAAGTATTCTATATGGGTGGTCCTTTCCGCCTTCAAAATAAAGCACTGTGTCCACTAGGTGTTCTAAGACCTTTGGGCCGGCGATTGCTCCTTCTTTTGTTACGTGGCCGACAAGAAGGATTGCTGGGCCATTGGCTTTAGCATGCTGCATTAATTTTGCAGTGCATTCTCGTATCTGCCCCACACTGCCCGGCGCTGAGGCGAGATCCTCTGTATACATTGTTTGGATTGAGTCTATAACCGCAATTTGCGGGGAAAGGGCCTTTATGTTTTCTATAATGTTTTCGACAGAGGTTGCTGAAAGTACAAAAACACGCTCTGAGGTAATTCCAATTCTCTGTGCCCTCAACTTTACCTGCCCCGGCGATTCCTCCCCTGTAACGTAGAGGAGATTAAGACTGTCTCCAATTTCTGAAGATGCAGCAATGTCGTTTAGCATCTGGAGTGCAAGGGTTGATTTCCCTATCCCCGGATCGCCGCCTACAAGTATCACAGAGCCCGGGACAAAGCCTCCTCCGAGCACTCTGTCTAATTCATTATTATGAGTGGGGATTCTATCTTCCTTACCGCTTTGGATTTCAGTTATAGGTATAGGCTCTGAGGTTTTAATAGCTTTATAGGCTGTTTTTGTCTTTTCTTGCTGCTCTTCAACATAGGTATTCCAGCTCTCACATTCAGGGCATTTCCCTAACCATCTGGGAGAAGAGTTCCCGCAGTTTTGACATACGTACAGTGTAATGACTTTTGATTTCCTCATAAGATTTCAATCTCTAAAAAGTAAGGAGATTATACTACATATTCTATGACATTGGACAGTCTACTTAATATTAACCGGATTGATTTTTAAATCTCCCTAATTAGAATCATTAATAGAAACCCTTGACGGAGGAAATAATGAACAGAAACTTTTTATCGGTATTTTTACTTTTGACTTTAGTTCTTGCATATCCTATTTCCAGTATTGCAGAATCGTCTGACAAATCCGAGGCGGTTGTTGCTAATCTAGAGAATCAATATTTTGAAGCGCTCGAAAATCAAGACCAAGAGCTTATGGACTCACTTCTTGATGACAGCTTTGTTATATCGAGCATGAGCAGTGATAGGCCTATGAAGAAAAAGGCATTTCTGAAAACTCTACCAAAACAGGTTATCACTTCTCAAGAGATAACAGCTATTAAAGTGGATGTTGAGGGAGACAAAGCCAACTCGCAAGTAGACATCAGCATGACAAAGACCTATGACGGGAGTGACCATAGCGGGGATTATGAAGTATATAGTGTCTGGGTTAATAAAGACGGCAATTGGAAATTACTTGAGCGTAAAATAAAATTTTTAAATCCGCCTGAATAATCCTATCGTAAGTATAGTTTGGTATTCGAAAGGATATTAAACTTAAATTGCGAGGTGAGAACTATGAGTCAAATTATCACAAATCTAGACACCGGCATCAAAATGCCACCTATAGACATATCTGCGCCTCGGGAGATAGAAACTCTAACATGCGCCATGGGATGTTTTTGGGGGCCGGATTGTAGGTTTGGTGCAATGGATGGTGTGGTCAGGACAAGGGTAGGGTATGCAGGCGGGACAACGCCTGATCCTAATTACCATAACATTGGTGACCATATAGAAACCCTTCAGATTGATTATGACCCCAAGAAAATTTCATTTGAAGAGATTATCAAAATATTCTGGAATGGCCATAAACCAACCCGGACGGTGTGGAAGAGGCAGTATGCGTCTGCACTATTTTTTCATAACGAATATCAGGAAAGCGTAGCGAGAGAAGGTAGGGCTATGTTGTCTTCTCAACTTGGTGAAGAAGTTGGAACGGAGCTTATACCGTTTACTAAGTTTTACATGGCTGAGATGTATCATCAGAAATATCATCTCCAGGGATATGAGGAGCTAATGGCAGAGTACCGTTCTTTTTATCCAAGTCTGGGAGACATTGTAAATTCCACTTCCGCTGCGAGGGTAAATGGTTTTATCGGCGGTTATGGAGAAGTCTCTCAATTTGAAGAAGTATTCCCGCTGCTTGGCTTACCTGGTGACAAAGCCGGCTTTTTAAAGGATATTATTAAGAGGAATAGAAGATAAAAACCAGTCTTGATAATTTGCTTTTATTGTATTATCCTTTCTTCCAAATTATCTTGTCGGTTTTTTGTAAGAAACTTAACCTTTTCCAATATTAAGGAGGATCAAAATGTCAGACAATTCATTTTCCAGAAGAAATTTTATCAAAATAAGTGGAGTCGGAGCTATTGCCGCAGCTTCATTAAATTTAGGCGGAATGCTGTCTATCCCAGAGGCTTTGGCGGATGAATCTAAAAGGCCCCAAAACGCAGATGAAGCACTACAAGTCCTAATGGAAGGAAACAAGCGGTTTGTGAATTCTATGAAAAAGGATCAGGAAAGATCGGCTGAGCGCCGTAAAGAGGTTGTGGCCGGGCAAAATCCATTCGTTTCAATTCTAGCATGCGCTGATTCTAGAGTAGCTCCAGAGATAATATTTGATCAGGGGATTGGCGATCTGTTTGTAGTCAGGGTTGCAGGAAATATTGTAAATCCTACTAATTACGGTATTCAGGGAAGTCTTGAGTATGGAGCGTTAGTTCTAGGGACCCCTTTGATAATGGTACTCGGACATAGCGGGTGCGGGGCTGTAACGGGCGCTATTGAGGCTTTGCAGAAAGGAACCGAGTTCCCGGGCTCTATAAATAACATTGTACAAGCCATCGAGCCTGCTGTTGTAAAAGCTAAAGGTGAAAAGGGCAACCTGCTTCATAATTCAATTATTTCTAATGTGCAGATCGGGGTTGATAAGCTTAATAATTCAGACCCTATAATTTCCGATCTCGTTAAAAAAGGGAAAGTAAAAGTTGTTGGCGCCAACTACGACCTTAAAACGGGTGAAGTAAAGTTGATCAGCTAGTAAAAAATCATTTTATAATGATTCCATCGACAAGCCGGATAGATTTAGAGAGAAAAGCTCCTCGTAACTAGAAAGAGTATTTTTGAAGCGGAGACCGGCTACGTATCAATCCAAATAGAAAATTGCCTAATTATTAGGCTTTAGAGTCTTGAAAATCCCAAACTAGTGACTATTTTAAGCGTGAACTAGTTAAATTCCCTATCAACATTATCCATGCAAATTACACGGAGGTAAATAGTATAAATGACTGAAAAGACTACAAAAAAACATGAATTTCAGGCCGAGGTAAAGCAGGTTTTAGATATTGTTATAAATTCTCTATACACAGACAAAGAGGTCTTTGTTAGAGAGCTTGTATCTAACGCTTCAGATGCGCTTGAAAAACTAAGGTACATACAGTTAACCGAAAAAGAGGTCTATGACGAAGAGCTTCCTTTAGAAATTATCATTACTACAAACGATAAAGAAAACACTATAACGATTGAAGATCATGGAATTGGAATGACCCGGGATGATCTTACTCAAAACTTGGGCACAATTGCGCACTCCGGATCTAAGGCTTTCCTTAATGCTGTAAAGAAGGGTGGGGAAGTTAACCAGAACCTGATCGGGCAATTCGGAGTTGGTTTCTACAGCGTGTTTATGGTTGCTGAGTCGGTAGAAGTCTATACCCATAATTGGACAAAGACTGCGAAGAGTCTTCTCTGGAAGAGCGACGGTTCAGGTACGTTTGAAATAGAAAGCACTAAAGGGGTGAGGCGCGGAAGTAAAATTGTAGTTCATCTAAAAGAAGAAGATAAAGAGTACTCAAATAATGAAAGGGTAAAACATGTTCTCACTCACTATTCAAGCTTCGTTCAATTTCCGATCAAACTAAACGGCGAGCAAATTAACAACATCCAGCCTATATGGATGCGTAATAAAAATGAAATTACAGATGAAGAATACACTGAGTTTTACAAGTTCCAGGCAAACGCTTTTGATGAGCCAAACTATAGAATGCATTTTAGCTCGGATGCGCCAATTGAAATAAACGCTCTTATTTTTGCGCCTAAACTCAACCCTGAGCAAATGGGATTTGGAAAAGTAGACCCGGGTGTGAGTTTATATTGCAAGAAGGTTCTGATTGATTCTAAGCCCGAAGGTTTGCTTCCCGACTGGATGAGGTTTCTGAAAGGCGTTGTGGACAGCGCCGATCTGCCGCTCAATATCTCCCGTGAGAGTATGCAGGACAGTGCACTTACTAGTAAAATCGGTCAGGTAATAACAGGGCGTTTTATTAAGATGCTTGAAGATGAATCTAAAAAAGATGCCGAGAAATACAAAGAGTTTTATAAGAATTTCTCTATATTCATCAAAGAAGGTGTTGCTGCGGATTTTAAGAACCGCGAACAGCTGGCAAAGCTCCTTCGCTTTGAGTCATCAGCTACCCAGAAAGGCAATCTTACCACACTTGATGATTATGTATCTCGTATGAAAGAAGAGCAGAAAGAAATCTATTATTTATATGCGCCTAATAGAG
>SPCL01000175.1 GCA_004525335.1 Thermodesulfobacteriales bacterium | reverse complement strand
CTCAATTTTGAAAACATCTCCCCTACAATGTGGCACGCGCACGAGATGCTGTTTGGCTATACGATGGCTGTTGTAGCGGGGTTTTTGTTAACAGTAGAGAAGTACTGGTTAGGCAAAAATATAGATAGAAAATCAATACTCCCCACATTAGTAATCCTCTGGATCGCCACACGAGTCTCAATCTTTCTTACCTTAATCACCAATATCCCCTATGAAATCGGGGCAATCCTTGATTGTTTATTCATGATTGTTCTCACCATAAGAGTGGCGTATCCGATAATAAGCGCCAGGGCGTGGGACAAGATGGGACTGGTCGCGCATATAGCTATTATAGCGGCGGCTAATGTTGTTTTTTATCTCGGCCTCTCGGGGGTCATATCAAACGGCCAATACCTCGGAGTGTACTCGGCCTTGTACCTGGTCATATCGATAATTCTGTTGATGGGGCGGCGAATGATACCCATTTTTATCAGGAACGGGTTAGAGTTTAAATTTGAGCCTAAGAATTGGCGCGTAATCGATATCCTAAGCCTGGTGTTTTTCGTACTGTTTTTCATATACGATTTATTTTTTACAAGCCCTATAACCGTATCAATAATCTCGGGCATACTCGCCATAATTTATTCAATCAGACTATTCGGGTGGTATTCAAATAAGATATGGAGTAAGCCGCTTCTCTGGGTCCTTTTTGTCGCCTATTCGTGGATTGCCGTCGGGTTCACTCTAAAGTTCCTCTCCCTGTATTTTAATATCTTTGGTTTCCTCTCCCTTCACAGCTTTACTTACGGCGGAATAGGCATTATAACAATGGGCTTTATGTCCCGTGTGATTCTGGGGCATACCGGAAGAAACGTATTTGAGCCGCCGAAGATACTATTTTGGATATTCAGCATCTTATTTGCGGGAGCTATTGTGAGAGTGTTCTTTCCGCTAATTGATATCACCCGTTATCAGATATGGATCGGGGCCTCCCAGTTGCTGTGGATTTTATCCTTCCTTATATTCGCAGTTGTTTATCTCCCCATGCTATTTAGACCCTCAATAGAGAAAAAGCTCTGATTACCAAAGGCATCACGGTAAGCGGAATCCGATTGCTCTTTTTTAAAAGCAACGGCATTAATTCGTCGAATAATCTTCAAGTTTTTTATCGGCTCACATTAGAGTATATTTAAACCATGAGCAATAAAGTTGACTTTGAATCACCGGTCTTGATCGGTTTTTCGTTTGAGAAGACAATAACACTATCAGAAGAAGAAATTTCTACCTTTGCCACACTTTCTGGAGACTTTAATCCTCTCCATCACAATGAGGATATAGCAAAAGCCAGCCGCGTTGGAGGATTTATCGCAAGCGGACCGCAGAGCAGTGCTCTCTTTATGGGAACTATAGCAACATATCTTGCTCCAGGATACTTGGTCATGGGAATGAGAATTGAAGGCGAATTTCGTGCTCCGATAAAGCCCAATTTGGAGCTGCAAATTAGATGGGTAGCTAAAACTGTAATCCCCAAACCCAAACTAAACGGCTATATCGTAGCAAATGAGGGAGGTATTTATCATGAGGACCAAAAATTATTTTGGGGAATAGGAACTTGTATTATAGTCAAGGAATAACAAACTATTAGCTGCGACTTAAAATAAAGTTTATATAAACTCTCAAGCTGTTTTATTTCCCTTATAAGTTATAAGCAACAGTCCGGCCAGTACTGTAATAATTCCGAAAATAATTAGAGGCAGTGGAACAAAAAATGCGGCCAAAAAACCTCCTATCAGAGCACTTAATGACTCCCCACCAACCTGAAGAGCTAAATTGTTTCCAAGGACCTTCCCCTGACGTTCCGGACCTACTAGTGTAGAAAGATATGTCCCGCATCCAGCAACCGTCATTGCCAGAATTAGTGTTGCAGGGCCGGCTGTAAACCAATAAGAGAGTTCTGAGCTTGGAACAACAATAGAAACCACGAATAACCCACCCAATATTGCAGAGCTTATAATAAGCCATTTTAGGCCGAACTTTTTGGAAAGTGGGGCAAATAAAAACATATTTGCAATTCCTGCAGTAACCGCAAGATACGCGTAATAGAATGTCACTTGCCCAACATTAAAATTCCATTTATCAACCATATATATCTGTATTACTCTCCAGAACCCATATGTTGCAAAGAATAAGAAAAAATTAATGAGATATACTCTTCTTATAGGAATATCGGTAAATACTGATGCTAAATTTGTGAATGTTTTAAAGTAGTTAATGGGCTTACTTGTGTCGGGAACAAAGGTATCGTGGAAGCTTATTAGAATCCATATGTAAGTAAGAACTAACAACCCAACAACAATCCAAAATGGCGGTGCATAGCCAAAGTGTACCGCTATCTGACCCCCTACAAGTGGACCCATTATATAGCCCAGACTCATAGCGGCATATAGATATGCAAATAGCCTGCCGCGGTCATCGGGGGTTGAGGCATCGGCAATTGCGCTCTGAGCTATTGCAACGTTTGATTCTGATAAGCCCGCAAGGAAGCATGCACTCATCAGTAGCCATAGTGAATGTATCTGAAGTGAATAGGTAATAACAATGTAGAAAAATATTGTCACAAAGAGCGAGATTGAAAGCACCCGCTTTCTTCCGTAGCGGTCGGAGAAAGAACCTATGACCGGAGCACCAATAAACTGACCTAGTGGATAGAGCGCAAGGAGTATGCCTACGTATATTGTCCGGGTCGAGCGCACAATAGAATCATCTAAAAAACCATGTGGGTGCATTAGCATCGGTACAAAGAGTGTGACCATCATTGAGTACCCTATGAATGCAACAAATATAATTAAATAAAGCGGCATTAATGGATGCAGGCCAGTCTTATTGGGTTGCATTCCAGCTGATAGCATTTAACTAATCTCCTTCTGAGACTGGACCAGTATCTTTATGCTGTTTGAATGTTATAAGTAAAAGCCCGCCCAAGATTGTTATTACTCCAAAAGTAAGTATAGGTAGTGGGACAAATATGGCTGCAAGAAAACCTCCGACTGCGGCTCCTATTGATTCAGCCCCGACCTGAAGAGCTAGATTGTTGCCCAGGACTCTCCCTTGTCTCTCCGGGCTTACCAAATTAGAGATATAAGCGCCACATGCCGAAATCCCCCACATCAATATGAAGAATGCAGGTATTGATGTATACCAAATCGAATACTGTGATTTTGGAATGACAATAATAAAGATTAAAATCCCCCCTATAATAGTCGACCATATTGTGATTGCTTTGAGACTAAAATGTTTGGATAAAGGAGCGAAGAAAATCATATTAGAAACTGCGCACATTCCGGAGAGAATAGCATAGTAGAGGGTTACTTTATCTATTCCAAACTTCCACTCATCAATAAGATAAATCTGTATTACTCTGGCAAGTCCAAATACCCCTAAATATATAAGAAAATTAACCAGATAAACCCTTCTTATGGGAATGTCAGTAAACACTGTAGAAAGATTGGTGAAGGTTTTAAAGTAGCTTATCTTCTTAGTTATATCTGGGACAAAAGGATCGTGAAAACTTATCCAGACCCAAATATATACAAATACTAACAAAACAGTAGCTATCCAGAAAGGCGAAGAAAGACTAAAATGTACAGCTAACTGTCCACCCGCTAAAGGACCTACAAAATATCCCAGGCTCATAGCTGTGTATAGGTATGAAAATAGCCGCCCTCTGTCTTCTTCTGTACTTACATCAGCTATAGCACTTTGACAGATTGCGACATTAGATTCCGTAAGCCCGGCTAGAAAGCATGCTTCCATTAGAAGCCAAAGAAACTTTATGTCAATAGAATAGGCAATAACTAGATAAAAGCAGATAGTAAATACAAGAGATATAGTGAGCACTCGCTTTCTTCCGAATTTGTCCGCAAGCGAGCCTATAACAGGGGCCCCTAAAAACTGACCTAGAGGATACAAAGCCAGAAGGATGCCACCGTAAATAGCTCTTGTTGCTGTTGGCACAGATTTATCAAAAAACCCCGTGTCATGCATTAGCATGGGAATAAAAATTGACACCATGAGTCCGTAACCCGCAAATGCAACTAATATGACAAGATAAAGTGGCATTAGTGGGTGTAAATCTGTTTTGTTGGGCTGCATTCCTGCTGATAGCATAAT
>SPCL01000089.1 GCA_004525335.1 Thermodesulfobacteriales bacterium | reverse complement strand
TTATATAGGAGCCTAGAAATGAAAGCTATTCGTTACCATGAAGTTGGGGAAGTTGATGTTCTTATGTTCGAAGATGTGCCTACACCTGAAATAGGTGACGATGAAGTTTTAGTACGCGTTAGGGCCGCATCGTTGAACCACTTGGATCTCAGGCTTCGAGCTGGGAAATCCCCGAGACCTGTAGAGCTACCTCATATTGGAGGTGTAGATGCAGCCGGGGATGTTGAAGAAGTAGGAAAAAATGTGACAGATATTGTCCCAGGTACACGAGTTGTTATCGATCCGACTGTTAAGACACCAAAGGGACCTTCTGTTATGGGAGTTAATTTTCACGGTGGGTTTGCAGAATATGTGAGGGTGCCGGCGTCAAATGTCGTTCCCATACCTGATGATGTTTCTTATGATGATGCTTGCACCCTGCCCGTATGTTATGTAACAGCGAGCTATGGTCTTTTTGACAGGGGAGGGTTACAAAAAGGCGAGACGGTCCTAGTTCACGCAGCGGAGAGCGGTACAGGAAGCGCAGCCGTTCAAATGGCTAGGGAAAGAGGCGCACACGTGATTGCAACTGCGGGGAGTGATGAGAAGCTTGAGAAGGTAAAAGAGATTGGGGCTGAAGCTACGATAAATTATAATACTTCTGATTTTGCAGAAGAGGTTAAAAAGATAACTGACGGCAAGGGAGTAGACCTTATTTTTGACCAGGTTGGAGCCTCAGCCTGGGAAAACAACCTTAAATCGTTAAAGACAAAAGGGAGAATCCTCCTTGTTGGCGTAGTTGGCGGAGGACAGACAACGTTTAATTTCGGCCCTATTATAATGAGGGATTTGTCTGTTTTAGGAGTCACCGTATTCAACGCTCCAAGAACAAATTTAATAAACGCAATCAACATGGTATCTCTTAATAGACTTAAGCCGGTGATTGATAAGAAATTGCCTTTGTCTGAAGCTGCAGAGGCTCAGAAAATGCTTGAGGATAGAAGTCAGTTTGGAAAAGTAATATTAAATCCTTAGAACTTAGTTGGTAGAATAGATTGGGTTTGGAGTTTTGATAATGTTGAATTATTAACCTAATACTTCTTCAAAACTTTGAAGCAGGTTTGAAATATCAAGATCTCCAAACCCATGTTTTTCTGATAGGTTGCTTACAGAAGTCCTGCCCCCTGTCTCCCAAATCTTAATTAAAAAATCGTTTGCCCCTTCTTCTCTCCACCACTGTTCATCGTATTTATCAACTAAATATTTTTTTATTTGTGTTTCTACGGCGCAGGCTTTAAAAGAGTCCAGAGAGCTAAGGTGTGGTTGAATATCGTAAAGGTAATTTTGTTTATTAGGCTTACAGTGTGTAGCAATCTCCATTATTTCTCTATACATTTCGGATTTGTCGTCTTGTCTCTGATATATCCCAACCTCAAAAATTACTTTTGCACAAAGAATTCTGAGTTGAATAAGTCTTCTTAGATGCATGAGTTTAAGAAAATCATTCTCAGCTTCTAATCTAAAGTGCTTTTTAAGCCATGGTGGTTCAAATATGAGATTTTTTAATAATATGGAGAATATCTTCACAAACGATTTTTCTCTTAAATATGCAAATTCGAAATGGTCATCTCGATTGGTGAATCCATAACAAAGGCTCTCCCCGAAAGATTCTAAAAAGGATTCGTAATCTGAAATACTGCCCTGTAGGTTTGTCGATATTAGCATTTCAACTCCAGGGTTGGAAATATAAGATGTGCTTCCACTAACATGTCCACTTCGTTTTTCTGTATCGAACATTATCTTGGCCGGCAGCGGTATCGCAGATTCTTCTAAAATAGCTTTTGCCAAGGAGTGGGGGTTTAATTTTGGAAAGGATTCTTTCAATTCGAATGAATTTAGCAGGTATGACATATCATTGACACTTGCATCTTTAAGCTCGATATCCATTTGCTTAGATAGGAACCAACGAAGCAAATCTCGTGATATATATTCCGTATCTCTAATAAACCCTTTTGCTTTTTCTGCCAAATCTATAGGGTTATGATTTTCTGTGATCTCATATAGATTTAAGTAGCTTGAATACCTAAGGTCATGAGAGTCCTTTTGCAAATACCCATATTTTCTTAAATAGAGTTGATTAAGCTTGGATAATACAGCCTCTCTTTTTCTCTCAATATCCTCTGTGTCCTGTTTCTTTGATTTTTTTAGTAACGCTGTTCCGGACTTTCTAAAAGGTATTTTAGTTTTTCCAGTGCTGAATATAGATGATGCTTCAATATCGAGTATGCCGTCTTCTATTTGTGGAGATTTACTAAGGAGTATTGTTTGGGCAAGAAAGCTTAGCATTAGCTTTATGCCGTTTTGGTCTTCCTCAGTTTTAGATTTGGCGTCTTTTAGTGATTGAAAAATCTCCGGTTCTAGGAGGTCTCTGCATTGTTTGAATATTCCTGTGATGTCGGTCTTGTTTTTTAAACCCGCATGGTTTAGATAGAATTCTTCCTCTAAGTTCTGATAAACTTTTTTACCCTCTTCCCTTACAAGCCGTATTGTTTCTTTGCCCATTGTTTACTCGTTATATGTTAAGGCATAAGTATTAATAAAAGACTGTGTGTTTAACCTGATGCTTCGATTTGTAGCGGTTTTCGAGTTGGAGTTTTTAAGAAGAAGGTTCCCATTGCAGCTAAATAGCAACATATAACAGCAAAAAGGAACGGATAGTAATAACTTCCCGAAACATCAAAAACATAACCTGCAAGAAGAGGGGCGGTTACTGCTGCAATTGAATAGGAGGTGCCGAATATCCCGTAAATAGCTCCCATAGCCTTTAGACCATAGAACTTTGCCAATAGAGTAGGGAAGATAGGTACAATTGCACTGTAAAAGAACCCAAACAATAGCCCGAACAGGTAATATGCCCAGATTTGATCAAATATCAGAAGAAGTATAATTGAGCTTCCCTGTGCTATAAGGCAAACTAGTAAAACCTTCCTGTATTCTAGAACTTCCGCCAATAAAGAAGTTAGGACGGTTCTACCAATTATGCTCCCAAGGCCTATTGCCGCTGCAGGGCCAGCGGCAGCTATTGCCGAAATATTAAGATCGATTTCAAAATTATAGAACTGTGTAACTATTATTAAGAAGGTTATGAATGCCAAAGTGTACATTGCGTACATTATCCAGTAATTGGGTGTTGAGATTGCCTCAAGAGTTGTCCAGTCTTTATTGTTATTGTTTGAGTTATTAGTGCTGGCTGCCGCATTCTCATTATCATTAATATCTTCCTCGCCATATGGCTTAAGGCCCAGATCTTTGGGATATCCTCTCATAACAAAAGCTGCGAGCAACACTACTAACATAATTCCACCAAGTGAGAAAAGCGCATTCCTGTAACCAAAGTTGTTAATAAGAAAAGCAGTAAGGGGGTTGGTTATTAATCCGCTTAAAGGCACACCTGTAGTAATGATACCTATCGCAAGCGCTCTTTTTTTTGTGAACCATCTGCTTACGACAGCTACGCATGTGATATATAAAACAGTGTCTCCCAACCCTACAAATATACTGTAGAACAGTATCAGCTGCCATGTATTCTGTGCAAATCCTGAGAGGATCATCCCAAGCGCCGCAATTGATCCTCCACCGAATATTACCCATCTAGGGTCGTATTTGTCGATGAGTCTTCCTGCAATTATAAAACCAGGGGCTAGAATTATTGATCTGAATGAAAATAGTGCAGAGCCCTCAGCTCGGGTAAATCCGAATTCGTCGTTAATATAGGGTAGGAATACGCCAAAGGAGTAAAGTAAAAGACCGTCTAGGATGATAATAAAGAGCGAGGCAGCTACAATGTACCATCCGTAATATATCTTTTTGCCGAACATATATTATCCTAAAAATTCCATTTATTATTCTGAAAAATTCTGTTGTATATGAATAGGCCGCAAGACATAAGGGTTTATTCAAAAACCCTATAGCGCCATATGGGCCGTTTAAGTTGGGTAATCATACCTGAAAAAATAAAATTGTTTTATCAGGTATCTCTATTTTAAAACGGACTTAGATTTATCCGCCAAGTTCTTTAATCTTTGAATTTACTATATCAGCTTGGTCTGTAAAACCATTGGAATTAAGTCCATCTTGAGCTTTCTTGAGAGTTTCTAAATCATCTTTGTCCCAATTCCCATTCTTAGATACTTCAGTAATTGCTAGTATAAGATCGTCCGTCATTTCTTTGTTGGACTTTGTGATTTCCCAGCTATCCATGAGAACATTGAGTGTTAGAGAACTGTTTTCAATATCTTCTTTAGATGCAGTCTTCTTCTCGCTATTGCCAAGCCATGAAATTAATATTTCTGATTCCTCGCCTCCCTCAGCGACTTGGTGAGCAAGAAGTCTAAGCTCCTTTGTATCTACCGGGTGCTCATATGTTGACGCTAGAATAAGTAATACTGATTTACTATCCACAGGAGCCATGCTTAATAGAGTTCTAGCGGAACTTGAGCGTACAATGTTATTGGGCCCCAATAGAAGTGCTGCAACAGTTGGGCCTTGCTCATTTGCGGTATTCCCCATAACTCCCAATGTCTCAAGTCCTGCGACAATTTTGACTCTATTAGCTTGTTGGTCGCTACTTAGTTCTTGAATATAAGAGCCTAGATTTGCAGCTTGATTTGTATCATCCGGCGCTAAGGTGGCTAAGGCTGTTGCGGCGCTCGTACTGACGAGTTCATCAGGGTCATTTAATAATACAGCTACTTGGGGAGCATATTTCTCTGCTGGAGCACCTATTTGTCCAATTGCAACGGCTGTTGTATAGCGGACTTTTATATCCTCCTCATTTAACAATGATGCAAGTTTTGAAAGCTGAACTTCATTTAGCGAATCTATTTCACCCAAAGCATATGCCGCATCAGCCCGAACATCACGGTCAGGGTTATTGAGTAGCAATATGATATTCTCAATCTGTCCAGTAGCATTAGGGCCCATTTTACCAAGCGCTTTAAGAGCAGAAGATTGAATTACCGGATTGTCATCTATTAGGAGTTCTTCTAATCTCGGCAATGCCGGCTTAGCATGTTCACCGAGTCTTCCTAGTGTGGAAGCTGCTATTCCGCGTAATTTAATGTTGTTGCTCACTAGCAATTCAACAATTTGAGATATTTGTGCTTGTGTGATTTCTCCCGCCATTCCCAATGCAATAGATGCTTTAATACGTGCGATATCGTTATTGCTTTTAAGAATCTCTATAAATATATCAGTATAGTCTCCAAGGGTGTCACCCATTCCTCTCATTGTTCTGATTGCTGCAAGACTTACATCCTGATCAGGGTCTTGAAGTAATTCGGCAATTTGGGGAGCTTCACTTATCCCTGAATCGCCCATTTTTGAGAGTGCATTTAAGGCTGCTAATCGAACATTCGGATCAGGATTTTTTAATAATAACGCTATCTCCGAAGATTTATGCTGAGCAGCAGGTCCAATTTCTCCGAGAGAGTATAAGGCTACAATTTTCACATCAGTTTCAGGATCTCTCAGTTCTAAAGCAATAAGATCGATTACTTCCTTATTTACAGTGCTTATATTTGCGAGAGCTTGTATTGCTGCACCTTTTGTTGCTTTGTTTTTATTCTTTAGGGAATTTATTATAAGTAATATTTGTTCTTTGTTTATATCGCCAATTTTACCAAGAGACTTGATCGCTGCTGTACTAACGAATATGCTTGGATCATTAACTAATTTTTCTACGTCGTTTGCGTGCCCTGCCGCAGAAGCCCCAAAATCACCTATGGCCAGTGTAGCATTTGTTCTAACATTAGGATCTGCATCTGATAGAAGTGGGAGGATTTTGTTAATGTTCTTTTGACCAGATGTTCCCAATTCCCCCAATGCGGATACTGATGCTGCTCGAACCTCGGGGTTTTCATTCTTCATTAGCTCTAATATCTGGGGTATCTGTTTTGCCGAAACTTCAGCATTGTTTTTGATGATTATGACAGCTGCCATTCTTGTCTTATAATCTTCATCACTTAAAAGCTCAATTATCTGAGGAATTTGTTTATCGTTTAGATTTTTGTATTGAGAAAGTGCCTGGGCTGATGAGTATCTTATTCTACTATCTTTATTGCTCAGATTCTCAATTATAAGGCTGGCTACCTCAGGTGTTAACTGATTCATTACCGTTACTGCATTTGTAGCAGCGGTTTTAGTGTAGATGTTTTCTGCCTCAATGAATCCAACTATTTTAGGCAAGGCCGGTTCATAATTTAGTTCTGCTAAATTATTTATTGCTATTGCTCTAACAGCGGGGCTAGGGTCATCCAGAGCTCTGATAAGCCCCTTGTATTGAGATTCGTTGTACAGGGATTGATTAGCCTGTTGGGATTGCTCAGGTTCTTTTTCTGATTCATCTGAAATAGAGTTATAGTTTATCAGGGATAGGTTTAGTAATATCGCAAATAGCCCCATTCCAAAAATTCTTGCTAAATCCCTATTATAATTTGAAAGAAGTAGATGTCTGACTAAGTGATACATTTTTTTTCTCCGTTGTGCTGTGTTTTGTAGAATAAAGATTGCTATTAAGAAATCATATTTGGTGGGCAAGTTGAATATTAAGTTTAAGAAATAGGACTCTGTGTCATTATTCCTATATCCCCTATTTGTAGATCCCCATCAAACTCCTAAATTGTTTTTGTTAACCCTTACTCAAGACAATGGATAATAATAATTAATCTCATTGCACAGTCAATTACTTTTAATAGTTTCTAGTATTTTATAGTTTCGTGTTGATGGATATTCAAGTATGTTATTTTTGACAATTCACACTGAACGTGCATTAAGATTATTAAGGAGATTAGGAATGTCTGAAATGTCTGAAGCCAAATATTTACTCAATAAATTCAAAGACGGGGTAAATAGAGGGCTCAAAATTTTAAATGTTAGATCAAAAGAGGCTTATGATACTGTTCTCATAAGAAATCGTATAAGGAGCCTTCGAAAAAGAAGGTCAGATAGCGTCATGGAAATGGGCAATATGCTCTATAGAACTTTCAGGTATAAAGGGATTATAAACGAGGAAATTGTTGAGACTAAGTGCAGAGATATTGAAACTATAGAGAAAGAGATTGAGAAATGTGAGCAGGAGTTAGAGTTTCTTCATTTAAATGCTGATAAAGCTCTAGGTAGTGTAAAAGCATTAGTAAAAGCAAATGTAATTGCTAGCTGTGAGTGTGGGGCCGAGATCTATGAAGGCTCGGCATATTGCGCTCAATGTTCTAAAAAAGTTGAGTAATTAGTGTTCTTATATTTTAGACCAGAAACTGTTCAGAGCGGTATTCTCAAATTTTATTTCAATAAATCAGGATTTAAATTTTTCAGATAAATTAACAACATCTTCGAGTTTTATATCTTCTTCTTTGCTTTCTTTCATGTTTCTAACCTTCACAACACCTTGTTGTAATTCGTCTTCGCCAATAATCAATGTGAAACTTGCTCCTAATTTGTCAGCTCTTTTCATTTGGCTCTTTAGGCTTTTGCTCCCATACTCCATCTCCACAGATACTCCGTTTTTTCTAAGGTTAAAAGCTAGAGGGAATGCCGCTTCTCTCGCTTGATCACCTAGATGCGCTATAAAAACATCAACATCTTTCTTGAATCCTTCGGGCAGGGCTTGCTCTTGAAGAAGAACTATTCTTTCTATTCCCATTGCAAAACCAACTGCAGCGGTATCAGGGCCGCCTAGTTCTTTTACAAGCCCGTCATAGCGGCCACCTGCAGCAACCGCATTTTGAGAGCCGAGCTTGTCTGTCGTAATCTCAAATACTGTTCTAGTATAGTAATCGAGGCCCCGTACAATTTTAGGATTTATAGAGAATGGAATGCCGACGCTTGTTAAATTGTCTTTAACGCAATTGAAATGGCTCTCGCATTCATCACATAAATTGTCTAAAATGGAAGGAGCATCCGCTGCAACTTCTTTACATTTTTTCTGCTTGCAGTCGAGTATTCTAAGAGGGTTTGATTGAAGCCTTCTCCGGCAGTCTTCACAGAGCTCTTCTTTTTGGGGTGTGAAATATTGGACCAGTTTTTCTTTGTATTGCGGTCTGCAGTTCTGATCACCAAGAGAGCTTATCTCAAGCTCTAAGAACTGAGTTAACTCTATCTCTTCAAAGAACCTCCAAAGCATTGTTACAATCTCAGCATCTGAAGCCGGTTCTTCAGGACCAATTAGCTCAGCCCCAATCTGATAGAAGCCCCGGAAGCGGCCTTTTTGCGGTCTTTCATGTCTGAACATCATCCCTGTATAGTAGAGTTTTGAGATCGAAGATTTGGCGTGCATTGAATCTTCGATATATGCCCTTACGACCCCTGCTGTGCCTTCAGGGCGAAGAGTGAGTGATGAGCCGTCACGGTCTGTGAATGTGTACATCTCTTTCTCAACTATATCAGTTGTTGTACCCAGGCTGCGTGCGAAAAGATCGGTGAATTCTAGCACCGGCATTCTGATTTCGGAAAAACCATAAAGTTCAAATATACGCTTGGCAGCATCTTCAATGAAGTGCCATCTCTTTATGTTTTCCGGAAGTATGTCGTGAAATCCTTTAAT
>SPCL01000233.1 GCA_004525335.1 Thermodesulfobacteriales bacterium | reverse complement strand
GAAAAGGCATGGCTGTAAAACGCCTTACGAAGTATATTATCGAACATCATCACCGTTGCGCTTCATACTTGAACCTAAGATATCTACTGCGCGCAGCGGCCATCCACCATTAGCTAAACCGGCGAAGGGGCTTTTCCCCCTGAGTCCGGTTGAAGCGATTGTTAGATGTCTGACTCTTGATGGCTTATTTCACCGATTTGATATATGGCTCAAATCTATTGAAGGCTTGTTAAGTCCAAGAATCTCAAGTGCTTGCTGCTTCTTCCGATGATCAACCTTATGGGTGTTAATATAGGACTGTACGTAAAATGATAAGAGCCGCTCGGCCCAGTAATTTTTTTGTGTTTTAAAGGTTTCAACTAAATTCTTCAAAGGCTGAACTTCAACACCTTTCTTAAACAAACGAACTCTAAAGCAAATTAGTTCATAGGCAGAAGTCCGTATCTGCTCACAAAGCAGACTTATGGGCTCTATTAATTTTTCTGATGATATAGAATGCGTAATCTTTGCAATCATCCCGATGGTAACGATGTGTCCAAAAAGCTGAATCGTCTTCTCTATGAAGCGAAGCCGCTTTGCATCATCAAACTTTTTGTTATCTCGCCTAATGGAATCGTTTTCTGCTTCCTCAAGGCGTGATCTCAGCCAATCCGTGAACTCTGGCTTTCGCAAGTCGCCCAGAAACAAATTGAGGATTCTCAAACCCAAATTTATCGTGTTTTGAAGGATCTGCAATACTGCATTTCTATCGAACGAACCTGCCCTATTTTTCAGTATTTGTCCAAGAACCTCGATTATTTTGAGTCCTCGTGTAACTTGGAGCAACTCATAGTTCTCCTCTGAGGGCTCATCGGTATCCTCCTCGTGGTCTGAATTATCCCTCTCCTCTTTCCTATTTTCTTCTACACTCCTCAAAGAGATTATTTTTTCTGGTAGGTCGAACATTAATTCTTGCATAAAATTTGTTTCGCTTGGTTCCAGCGTCGCGGGCTGGATGTTATCAAAAGAAAGTAGGCTGTGCCGCAAGATGGAATCTATCAATCGGCGGCTCTCAGTATGATGAATGGCAAAAATGAGAATAAACGCATTCTCCTTGAGGTGGATGTTCTCGCAAAGATGGTCAATCTCCGCATCCGTACCATGTGAGGCAAGGTCCTTTCCGAGGAAATAGTAATATATATATTGATGGTCAAATCTTACATGGTCCGGCTGTACTTGTATTATTGGATAGTCTTTCGCTTCTAGCCTGCTAACGATGCTCTGTTGAATGAAGAAATTCCCAGAGTATGCACTCTTGAATTCCTCATATTCCTTTGTTCCAAAATGATCAGCTCTCTTCAAGACAGCTCGAATGCTTTTTGACAGTTCCGTCAAGAAATTGAAACAAGAATCAATGCCATCAGCGCCAATGCCTTTACGCATTAGTTGAGCCGTCACAAGCGCGTTGTAGCAATGTCCGTAAGCTGTGATACTAAAATCTTTTGGCATAAAGGCTTCGAAAGTCTGCAGTATGCTTAAAACATAAAATGGATAACGAGGCACGATCTGATTGCTAGCAATGACTGTATTAAGCTTTTCTTCAGCATTATCGATTACTATTTCATCAACTTCCAGGTGTGTTGCGTCCAGGTCTGACAATGACAACCATTTGCGTACAAGTTCCTCTTGCCGCGATAATGATAATGCTCTTATGGTTGTTGGTGTGAACGCGGCAAGCAAGGAATCGTCTTTAAAATAAACAAGATATTCATCAATGTCCATCATTAGAATAGTTTTATCAAATTTTCCTGTGAAGTACTCAATGGCATTTCGCGATATCTTGTGGTGGAAGTCATCTACAATCACAGCCCTATTAGGTAGTTCCATCCATTCCCTGAAATTTCCATATAATTGCGCGCTAAATGCTTTTTGAACTATTTCATCAAAATTTTTCGATTTGAATATCGCAGTCCCATCAAGCAGAATTGTAGAGTATTCAGTCTGCATTTTGCGCCACAGGATTCTTGCTAGGGTCGTCTTCCCACTTACTTCTTCGCCCAAAACAATAATCGCCTTGTTTTCAGAAGATTCAAAGAAGTTACTCGAGATCGTCTCTCTCATGTCCGTGTTCTTATCTATTGATACGATTGGAAAGACAAATATATCATCCAATGTCACTTTTTTCTTGCTCTGCCGGACAAACTCAACAGCCTGTATTTCCTCAAGGTAGCTTTCCCTGATTGTGAATGTCCTCAGATATTCCTGAACCACTTTCCTTATGCCCGTGGAGATCTCCAGCCAAGCGTCTTCTTCGGAACTCCATGATGTAATTGGTTTCGCATCCTTCGGCAATGCAAGCAGAGGCTCGCACTCTGTATCCTTCCATGCGCATGGTTTCAAGATGATCGGAATAGTTCTCCGCTTGTCCTTTCTGCTAATCGCGAATTGCATTTCCTCAATGCAGGCTGTAGAAGCTATGAAGTCTTGCGAAAGTAGCAGCAGGACTAGATCAGCTTTATCGAGGTTTTCTTGAATCTCGTGATTGAATTGCTGTCCGGCAGTGATTTTACCATCATACCATTCACTGATAAGACCTTCGTGTCGAAGCGTCGAAAGCCACTTCTCAAGTTTTACACGAAAAAGCTCATCGACGTGACAGTAGCTATAGAAAACCTTGAGACCCTCCATCTACTTTATCCTTCTTGCTCAATTTTGTTACTATGTAGTATATATCAGGCCACTTCATCGTATTAAAAAGCTGATTTGTCCATCCAGCAACTCTTCTCCCTTTCCCCCAAATATCACGATTCAGTCCTTATAGAAAACAGAAAGTTCTCCACTATAAATACTAATTTATTTAATGGCAAAAGATTATACCTTCTTTACCCATCTGGCAAGAGTTATTAT
>SPCL01000305.1 GCA_004525335.1 Thermodesulfobacteriales bacterium | reverse complement strand
CTTTCGTATTGAGGTACTGGTATCCCCAACCATTCTGCTTATTGATATCGGATAGGCGACTTCTCCCTCTTTCCATTTTCAGTACAAAGGACTCTCTATTCCATCCCAAGTAGTGAAGAGCTTTATAATCTCTATCATAGAAAACAGATACTTCTCCACTAACGGCAACTGGATTTGCGGAATGACAGCCCGGTGAATAGTTAATTTCTGCTATACGGTCAGGTCTGAAACAACAAAGCTTCTCCGCTGGTGGGTGCCGTGCTCCATTCTGAGAATGAATAAAAGGATGATCCCCTGTAAAAGAAGGAGCGTTACCTATCATATTATAGCCGTATGGTTTGATTACGTCAAAGCCTCCGTCAAAAGGCACACTTAAATCCAGATCATAGGTGACAACTCCATCAGTCATTACTATTCTCGTGAATATCTCATCGAGATCACAGACAATAACCCAATCCGCTTTCCCCCTTGCTTCTTTCCAGCATTTATTTTTAATGTCTATAAAAATATCGTCTCGCAGTTGGTCTCCCGTGTCAATCTGAATTACTGTAGCCCCAAGTTCTTCTGCTACTTGAGTAGAGCCATCTGTTGAATTACTATCGTATATGGTTATTTTATCTGCATCCTTATAGGCAGCAAAGAAATTCCTTATGAAATGAATTTCATTGTAACAAAGAGCATATACCCAAATAGATGGCTTCATTATAAAACTTTTAAAATAGCGTCTCTAAGAATGTCTTCATACTTATAACATTTAAGAGCTCTTTCGTAGTTGTCATTAAAAGCATCCACAAGAGAGCCATAAAGTTCGGGTGTGACCGAATTAGCTATATTGATTATTTCGTCAACATTATTAGCGACTAATATTCCGTCTAAATTATAATAGTCTTGAATGTTAGTGCACCCCCAGTAAATAGGAATTGTCTTTGTAATCAAGCAATCAGTAAGTTTCTCTGATAGCATATTCCTTCTATTATAGGAATCAATAACTATATGAAACATGCAATCCATAGACCTTATTTTGTCTTTACGATCAGGCCATGGAGCCATTGGGATTAAATCCGATAAAGTACTTGGACGCCCAGAACTACCATAGATATCGAATGGAATATTGATCTCGCTCCGTCTATGATAGACATCTTGGCGTAGTTGATGTCCTGGTAGTCCACTACGAGAAGATAGAACCATAGAGACTGCAAATTTCTTTTGTATATCAGGGTCTGGGTCTACAAAAGAGCCACAACCTACAAACAAACCAGAATTAGGAAGTTCTAGTAACTGTGGAGAGCTAGTCAATACATAAGAAAAACTATTTGGGTTTTCTAGTATGACTTGATTGTATTGTTCCATCGGATCGCTTGTAACAAAGATTCTAGTTGTGCCCTCTGGGATTGGAATCAACCTTCCAAGTATACCCACATCTATACACACCTCAATTTTATTGTTATGCTCTATGTCAATAGTCGCTCCCTGTGCTTCTGGGAAATCCGCTAAAATCTCTACTCGCATAATCTTAGATATTCAGCATCTCCCCAAGAATTACCCCTCCAGAAAATGTTCATTAAATGGAACTTGTTTTCTCTCATAAAAGCAGTTACTTCTGTGTGCATCGCACACCCCTCGTAAAGCTCCTCTCTGTAAACCTCAATCGCCACAGTTGCGAATAGCCTTAAGGACTTTTTAGCCCCTTGTAGGACTTCCATCTCATAGCCCTGAGTGTCAATGTGCAGATGATCGTAAAGAGTTCTATCATACTCAATGTCATCAAGCCTTCTTACTTCCACTTCTTCTTGAGAATTGAAAATTATGTCAGGATACTGTTCAAGATGAAGCTTTGGCTTAAGAAGAGAGCAAGACTTACCCTGATGTTCTTCCTCCGTAAACATAGAGGACACTCCATTAAAGTTGCCTACAGCCAGATTGAAGAGCTTGATGTTCTCTGACTTGTTAGCCATAATCCTAGAAAGCTTGGCAAAGTTAGCTTTAACTGGTTCAATGAATAT
>SPCL01000302.1 GCA_004525335.1 Thermodesulfobacteriales bacterium | reverse complement strand
CGCCGTATTTCCCCTGTTTTTCTAGCGCTTCCCCAAGTCCGTAGAGATATGAAGCTTTTAACCCTCTATCTTTCTCTTCCAGTGATAGTGATCTGAAAATTCTTTCAGCGTTAATATAATCCCCAGACTGTGTGTAAAGATTCCCCAAACGAGTTAGAGTCTTCTTTTTAAGCCCACTCTCTGGATACTGCGTCAGTATTTTATTAAACAAGCTCAACGAGCTATCGTAGTCGCCAAGGTTCTCATAACCTGCAGCCTGAAAATAAATTACATAATCCCCAAGCTCAGGGAGTTGATCTTCTAGTCCTTTTAGTCGTGTGACTCCTTGTTGATATTGCCCCAGTTTTATAAAACAGTATCCCTTTTTAAATTGATCCTTTGGGTCGGATGTAGCTTGCTGGTATATCTCAGACTGACAATTTAGTCGAGTGGCTGAAAAAGAGGGAACGACAAGAAATGTTAATAGTACTAAGCTTGAAAATGCCGCTATGAAAAGTTTCTGATTCATATATAAAATCCCTCCGGTGAATCTTCTGTCATTAATACCTTACCGCCTTGTTCTTTGTGGATCAAGCAGGTCTCTAAGGCCTTCTCCAAAAAGATTAAATGAAAAAGCTGTAATAAAAATTGCGAGACTCGGGAACACTATTAAATGCGGGAATGTCCTTATTCCCTGCCAACCCGTGCTGGCCAATGTTCCCCAGCTTGATTCAGGCGGTGCAATTCCAAGGCCCAAAAAACTAAGGGTTGATTCAGCAAGTATTGCATAAGGTACTGCGAATGTAATTGTAATAATTAAAGGGCTTAAAATATTGGGAATAATATGAAGGCCCATGATTCTAAAGGGCGAAGCGCCCAAGCTTCTTGCGGATTGGACGTAATCAACCCCTTTTATTTGAAGTACATTTCCCCTCACTATTCTTGCCACCCTCATCCATGCTGTGAAACCAAGAGCCAGCACGATCCCTAAGACGCCTCTGCCTATTACCAAAGTCACCAATACTATTAGCAGCAAATCGGGTAGTGAATAGAATATATCTACTACCCTCATCATAAGTTCATCTGCCTTACCGCCTAAATACCCGGAAATTGCACCATAAACTGTTCCTACAATTAGCGCTATTAGAGCTGTGCCGAGGGCGACTGATATCGAGACCCTAGATCCATAGATAACTCTGCTTAATAGATCTCTTCCCTCCTGATCTGTGCCCATCAGGTTTACTTTATTGGGCGAGCTCAGAGTGTTTGAGAAATCTGTGTCGTCATATTCAAATGGGGCAATATAAGGAGCGGCCAGCGCAACGGCAATGATAAGGAGAATAATAAAACCTGCAATATATATTTGAGCTTTTAGTAGCAATTCATATTTACCTTATTAGGTGGTTATGAAAAATACTAACTTCTATTTGTCGCGAATGAAATAACTTTTAGCAATTCTATATTAGTAATAGAAAAATTGCAGCTTTATTTAAAGCCTGCTTCTGCATTCTTATCTTTGAAATAAGTGGCTTTAACCACGGTTTTTATACCGCCTCTGATGTTAAAGTCGCCTGTTACTTGAGCTCTTATAGGCCTGCAGGCCTCTACAATATCGTCTAGAATCTTGTTCGTGACGTGCTCGTGAAAGGCGCCTTCGTCTCTGTAAGAGAACATGTAAAGCTTAAGTGATTTGAGTTCCATGCAAAGCTTATCTGGAACGTAAGTCAAAGTAATAGTAGCAAAATCAGGCTGCCCTGTCTTTGGGCAAACGCATGTGAATTCTGGACAGGATATAATTATTTCATACTCTCTTTGTGGATACTGGTTCTCAAATGTTTCTAGAATTTCTGAATGCTTATCTGCCATGGTCTGTTTCCTTATATCAAAGTTCTATTTATTTAAGTGTATCTCATACTTTACTTCAGGCAAAGAACTTGACTGAGTAGAAATTATTATAAATACTAAAAGGCTCTACTGGGGCATAGTATAACGGCAGTACGTCGGTCTCTGGATCCGAAGATCAAGGTTCGAATCCTTGTGCCCCAGCCAGAAT
>SPCL01000001.1 GCA_004525335.1 Thermodesulfobacteriales bacterium | reverse complement strand
GTCATGCTAGCGGATTTGTCTATCTCGTTTCGGTCACCGGTGTGACTGGAGTTAGGCCGGAGCTAAATTATTCCCTAGACACATTAGCAGGCCAGATAAAATCTACAACAGGTCTTCCTGTAGGGGTCGGATTTGGAGTCTCAACTCCTGAACAGGTTGAAACTATAGCAGGATATGCAGATGCAGTAATAGTTGGAAGTGCAATTGTAAGAATCATAGAACAGCACGGAAAGGATAAGGATGTTCTTCTAAAGGAACTTTCAGGTTTTATTGGCACTTTAAGTGGGGCATGCAGCAAGCCCGGGTTAGAACTTAAAGAAAAGGCAAAGTAAGAGTATGAATAAAGAGCTTAAACGCTATCTTTTTATTGGAGAATTTGATTCTCTCCTCCTTGGACTCTTCTCTAAGCGCGGTGAGGTAATATGGGTGAGTTCTCTAGATGAAGCGCTAACTCAAACTGGCAATTTCTCGCTTATTATTCTGGAAAACAGTTTTTTCACTCCCACAAGATCTAAAAAACTCGCTGATCATTATCCTCAAACCCCATTAATTGTTAGTAACGGTGATGAGCATGATGAACCGCCCCCTTCTGTAAGATTTGTAGCTTTTCATAAACTTTTATCTGAGCAGATTGAGCGAGAGGAAAGACTCGCCAAGACTGAACTTCGTGTTGAGGAATTAAGAGCTGTTCATGCGGGAGCAAAGAAGCTTCTAATACTTCTACATGATCACCCTGATCCTGATTCTATTGCAAGCGCACTTGCTCTTAGAACGCTGCTCAAAAGAAATAAACAGACTGCTATCATCGGGCATTTAGGGGAACAGATATCCCGCCCTGAGAACGTTGCAATGATAGAACTACTAGAGATTGATTTGGAGGCCCTTACACCGGCACAATTAACAGACTTTGACTCAATTGCTCTTGTTGATGTTCAGCCTACATTTTTTGGTGGTATGCAAATTCCTGAAATTGATACAGTGATTGACCATCACCCCTTAGTTGGTTCTTATGATGCTAAATTTAAAGAAATAAGAGCTGAAGAGGGCGCAACATCTACAATTTTAACCAAATACTTGCGTGCAGCTCAGGTTGATATCTCAGAAAGACTCGCCACTGCACTTCTCTACGGAATAAAAACAGATACTATTACCCTAAACCGTGACGCAAATCCTGATGATGTGGAAGCTTTTACTTTCTTGTATCCAGATTCAAATCTTGCTCTTTTAAGACGTATTGAGAGAGCCGAGGTGCCGCCGTCTGAAATGAAGTCACTTGGACAGGCGCTTGCTGATCACTGGATTAAAGAAGGCATTTTCTTCGTTAACGTCGGGAGGGTAGATAGAGAATATTTGATTCCCAAAATATCAGATTTTGGAATTCAGGTAAAAGGGGTTGAATGGTCTGTTGCGTTTGGAATTATAGGTAAGTCTCATCTAATTCTTTCTGTTAGAAATGTCGGGTATGTTAAGAGCGCGGGACGTCTTGTCAGGGAATTGTTTAAGGAAATAGGTAGTGCCGGTGGGCATAGATCCGCTGCCAAAGCAGTTATTCCTTTAAGCAAAGTGAGAAAGACTATAGGAAAAGGATCTCAAGTCCACATAAAGAAATGGCTTACCGAAATCTTTACAAAAGCAGTAACTGAAAAAGCCGAAGACGACAGCTAATTCATTAAACCCACTTTATATCTACTAATTTTTCACTCAAACCACAACAAATTGTATACACCATGATTTAAGAATATAATCCTAGCTAATATGAAAATAATTTTTATGGGAACACCTGAGTTTGCAGTATCTTCTTTGAAAGCCCTTATAGAATCAGATCATGATGTCGTAGCTGTTGTAGCACAGCCTGATAAGCCAAAGGGTAGAGGGCGCAAGCTCGCACCACCACCTACCAAAGCTCTTGCTGAGCAACACAACATCCCAGTTTTGCAGCCTGAAAAAGTTAGAACACAAGAGTTTCTAAGCCAACTTCAAAATTTATCTCCTGATCTAATTTGCGTTACTGCTTACGGCAAAATACTTCCAAAAAGCATACTCGAAGTCCCGCCATACGGTTGTATTAATGTGCATGCTTCCTTGCTTCCTAAATACAGAGGAGCAGCGCCGATTAACTGGGTAATTGTCAGAGGGGAGACGCAAAGCGGTATAACTACTATGCTTATGGACGAAGGTATGGATACGGGCGATATGCTTCTAAAAAAGGAAATCCAAATCCAGGATGAAGATGACGCGGGCAGTTTGTCTGAGAAGCTTTCTCAACTGGGCGCAGAGCTGCTTTTAGAAACAATATCTCAGCTTCAAGAAGGAAAGTTAGGCCCAGCCAAACAGGATGAGTCACTTGCCACTTATGCTCCCATGTTAAAGAAAAGTGACGGAGAAATTAAGTGGGAGAACCCAGCTTCAGAATTATGGAATTTGATAAGGGGAATGAACCCATGGCCGGGAACCTTTACTACTCTTGGAAACAAATCTCTTAAAATATTTAAAGCCACATTAATAGATGGCGAAGGCAGTCCTGGCGAAGTTCTAGAGTCAGATCCTGGAGTACTTAGAGTTTCAACCGGTGAGGGTGCCCTTGAAATATTAGAATTGCAATTAGAGGGTGGAAAGAGGTTGGACACGAAATCATTTCTTGCCGGAAGAAAGATTGAGAAGGGCACTATACTAGGAAACTAACTGTGATTATCCACATCTTTTATTAATACCCAATTGCCAAAGGTGAGAGCGTATTTCTTCTCTTAGAGATTCATTGTCTTTAATATTGTTGCAAGCCCGGATAAGAACTCTTTCAGCTTCGACGTTGTCCCCAAGTTTTATGTACAATACCCCAATTGTATCAAGCGCATATGGCGGGATTATTTCAAGGTTTTTTGTAGCTTGAAGCATATATTCAAGGCCTTCTTTATATTGCGCGCCTATTTCAATATATAAAGAGGCAAGATTATTTGCCGCTTCTAAATTTGTTTCATCATAGTTAAGCGCTCTCTTATAATACTTCTCTGCTTTTGTATATTCACCTTCTTTAAAGTAAACATTCCCTAGATTTACAAGGGGTGTTGCCAAGGTGTTGTCGCTGCTAATTGCGCTTTTATATTCTCTAATAGCCAGATCGTTTTTGCCTTCCCTTTCATAAATCACGCCAAGATTATTGTGCTCTTGTGCATTGAGTGGATCTTTCATGAAAAGCGATCCCTCTAGTGATGCACAGCTTCCACAGAAAATTAAAATAAAAATAACCAGTGGGTAAAACTCTATTATGGAGTTTCTCACGGTGTTATTACTAACATAAGTCTGTTCATTTTTCCCCATTCTTGATCCAGCTTATCATAGCTTATTTCTTGGTTTTGCTTATATCCAGTATGCAGGATAATCGTTCCTTTCTCACCATTATACCCATATGCAACGTAGAAGTGCGGAACACTAATTTTCCATTTGCCCTTATCAACCAGCAGTATGACCGGGTGCTTATTATCTAGATTTGATTTGAGGATTTCAATACTGCCGTTTATGCTCTCTGTAGTGTAACCACTGTCTTTCGCATAATTTTCCATATCTGAGATAAGTGCACCGTTTAATTCCGGTATGTAAATTTCTTCTGCGATTTCATCTTGGCTTATATCCTCGTCATAGAATTGCATCACTGAAGCCATAGAAGCCGGACCGCAGAATTTGTCCTTCTGTTTTACAAATGGAACATTCTCTATAACTACAACCTTATTAACTTCAGAGTAGGACTTTATAACAGGTTCATTTTGAGCGCAGCCTGACACAAAGAAAACTAATAAATACAGAATTAATATATTGTAAAGTCGGGGCATTAGAGACGCTGTAGCTGCTTATACTCTCTTATATAAATAAATTATTAGGAGCACTAGTGCAGCTATTATAAGTAGACTAATAACAATAGCGAGCCCGCCATCTCCACCGGCAGGGATACGGTCGCTGAGGGATGCTATTTGATGTACCTGCTCATCACTCATCTCGTTTATTTTGAGAAAAACTTCTTCTTTGGTGAGTCCGTGACTCATTAATTTTTCAGCAACAATCTTGTTTTCCAAGGCGCGTTTTACTTTGAGTTCGTTAATTTCTCTTTTTGTTGATGCATTTTGTTCCGGCGCAATCATTTGGGATTCTGCTACGGCGGCTTTGGCGCTTGTAGATATTAGAGAAACAGGGACGAAGGTGATTAATACTAACAATATGGTGGTGATATGAAGTCCTCTTTTAATTATAGAAAGTGTCATCAGTGAGCGCCTCCGTAAGCGGGTGAAAAGATTATATATATTTAAACCGATATTTTCTCTCAAACAAAGCGGTTTTTTATGTCAATAATTGGAAGGGTGGATCCACTCTGTGCTCCGCCCCGTTTTAGCGTATCACTTCAAACCTATCGATCAGGATCATAGAGGTTAATTATGATGGAAGTGGGTCGCTGGCTGGACTTGAACCACCGATCTCTGGGGCCACAACCCAGTGCTCTAACCAGGCCGGGACTAGACAAATATCATCTTTAGAACAAAGGGAGGGCGAAGGCTCAATGCCAGCCCCCCTTTGCGCTATTTTACACTATAAGTACAAATCAGGTCTTATGGAGCAAGAAACACAGCGATTGCATTAATTTCTGCTGCTGAGAGGAAACTAAGACTCGACATTGCCGGTATCTCCATAATGGCGGTCGAAATCGCACCTGCCGATTTACCAACAACATTAGAAAAAGGGCCACCCATGCCGTCTACTCCGTGACAGCTTTGACAATTGCTTATATAGAGCGCTACCCCAAGAGGAGGCGGTGGACTTGGTGAAGGAGACGGACTTGGTGATGGACTAGGACTCGGGCTAGGTGAAGGAGATGGACTCGGTGATGGATTAGGACTCGGACTTGGAGACGGTGATGGGGCTTCTACTATTTCCCCACAGCCGCTTGTGTCGATTGTGGCATTACCGCTTACATCTATCGAGCTTTCTAGGGAATTAATTATACACGTATCAGCGCCGAGTGAGATGATGGAATTGCCTTCCGCCTTTAGTCCATTATCTCCCGCCGATATATCGATTACTCCGACTGCGTCAATTACTATCTCGGCATCACCTTCTGCTTTATATCCGTCTTCACTCGCTTCGCAAACTATATCTCCATTTGGGCTTACTATAGTTACCATCGATGTTCCTTCTGCCTTCACACAACTCTCGCAATTCGTTAAAAGTACATCTTCGGGGTCGATAAACACCGTGCAGTTCCCTTCAGCTTTAATACAGTCTTCTCCACCACCGTCTATAACAAGTGTCTCATTTTCATTCTTGATAATGTTTACGGTTCCGTTCTCACAGCGGATCGGACCCCTCACTTCTTCCATCTCCACTATTTCGACTTCGTCTCCGGGAGGTGCGTTGAGGTCTATACTTATGTTTATATTTAATATAGATCCTTCTTCTACAACGAGCTCAATAGAAACATCCTCTCCGTTTACATCAAAGAGGATTAATACATTTGTTGCAGAATCCAGCTCTAATGTAAGTGTGAAGTCGCCCTCAGGGTCAGTAACATCGCTATCTACTGTAATTCCGTCAATAATAGCCGTCACTAAAACACCACCTTGTGCTTTAGCTTCTTTTATGAAGGTTATGATATCTAAAATTTTTGTAAACTTAAAAGATCTCTCTTCTTTTTGTGCTGAGGCTATTATATTTGTTACCGTGCCGTTAATGGTGGTTGTCTGAGTGTTTTGACCACTGCTATCACCTCCACCGTCACAGCTAATATGAAAAGCGCCTGCAATAAGACACAAAACTGTAATAAAAAGAATTCTTCTTGCTTTTGTCATGATACGTCCTCCCTGTTAATTGTATTTAATCCAATTAAATAGCAACATGTGTGCCATTTATATATAATAAGAAAAATACAATTATGTAGAAGTGTTATGTCAAGTTTTAGTAAATGGTTAATTGGTTTTTAGGTTATATGGTACAGCAGAGTGTGTGCAAGAAAACACAATTGAAAAACTAATAGTAAAATAGACCTTTATTTTGCTTTGCCAAAAATAGACTCCATGGTAGTATAACAATCCAATGTTGCGGGTATTAACAGGGACGGCTAAAGGCAGAAATCTCAAAGTTCCTAAAGGGCAGAAGATTCGTCCTATGACCAGCAGGGTTAAGAAGTCTGTGTTTGATACCCTGGGTGATATATCAGAGATGAAAGTCCTGGATATTTTCGCCGGTTCAGGAGGTTTAGGGATAGAATCTATAAGCCGAGGAGCCGCTCACGTGACTGCGATAGAGAAGGACCCCTTGGTGTTTAAGATTATTAAAGAGAATTACGAGCACTGCGGTTTTACAGATAAGGCAAGTTTGATTTGTTTTGATTACAAGGTCGCTTTAGCAAAGCTAAGAAGTAAAAATGAGGTTTTTGACTTAATATTTATCGATCCGCCATATAAGCTTTATAGTACCTTAGAAGTTAAGGATTTCATTCTAGATGTTGAAGAGTTATTAGACGATGACGGGGTTATTGTAATAGAGCACAACTACAAAACAGAAGATACCCCCCCCCCGGGTTTTGCAAGGTTTACTAAACCATTTGGAGAGACTCAGGTTAGTTATTTTAGGAAGGGTGAACAATAATGAAAGTTGCAATTTATCCCGGATCATTTGACCCATTTACTAATGGGCACAAGAACATAATCGAACGCGGAGTCAGAGTGTTTGATCAGATTATAGTGGCTGTCGCACATAATACATCTAAAAAGACTGTTTTTACTGTTGAAGAAAGGGTTGAAATTTTAAATGAAGTCTTTAAAAATAGGGACAACGTGAAAGTAGATTATTTTGAAGGATTACTTGTTGAATATATAAAAACTAAGGGCACTAATATTGTTTTAAGGGGGATGAGGACAGTGTCGGATTTTGAGTTCGAGATGCAAATGGCTCTCGCGAATAAAACTCTTAGTTCTGAGCTGGAAACGGTATTTATGGTAACTGACAGTGAGTTTTCACATATAAGCTCTTCAGTTATAAAAGAGGTTGTATCCTTAAACGGATCAGCGTCACATATGGTTCCGGAAATTGTAGAAAAACGGTTAAGGGAAAAACTTTTAAAAAGTTAGGAGGATTTACCCAATGAAATTATCTGCACGAGCTGAGAGATTACAACCCTCGGCGACTCTAACTATTACAGCAAAAGCAAAAGCCCTTAAATCCCAAGGAGTGGATGTTATAGGATTTGGAGCGGGCGAGCCTGATTTTGACAGCCCTGATCATGTGAAAGAAGCTGCTATAAAGGCAATCAATGAGGGTATGACCAAGTACACTGGTGTTGGCGGTATAGACGAATTAAAAGATGCCATTATTTACAGATTGAAAGAGGACCACAATCTTGAGTATGAGAAATCTGAAATTATAGCGTCAGTAGGCGCCAAGCATACTCTATACAATGTAATTCAAGTCCTTTTTGATAAAGGGGATGAGGTTATAGTTCCTGCTCCTTACTGGGTTTCATATCCCGAGCAGATCAAACTAGCTGAGGCAACACCAGTAATACTCGAAACCAAAGAGTCTGATGGATTTAAGATAACACCTACAGCACTTAAGCCGCATATAAATTCCAACACTAAAGCTCTTATATTAAACTATCCTTCAAACCCAACTGGCGCCACTTATAACGAAGAGGAGCTAAGGGCAATTGTAGACGTTGCAATGGATGCAGGGCTCATAATAATCTCAGACGAAATATATGAGAAGATTATTTATGGCGGAATTAAACACATACCCGTTGCTTCGTTGGGAGAAGATATTAAGAAAGCTACTATTCTTGTAAATGGTGTATCAAAAACCTACTCAATGACCGGCTGGAGAATAGGATATGCAGCCGGAGACAAAGGTGTGATCAGCGCAATGAGTAAGCTGCAAGGGCAATCTACGTCAAACCCGACATCTATCTCTCAGTGGGCCGCTATTGCCGCCCTTAGAGGGGATCATCAGATAATTGATGATAGAACAAAAGAGTTTGAGCAGAGAAAAAATTATATTGTAGAAAAGCTAAACGATATACCTCAGATTAATTGCTTCGACCCACAAGGGGCATTTTATGTATTCCCAAATGTATCGGGATGCTACGGCAAAGAATATAACGGCAAAATTATAAAGGATTCACTCGACTTTACAGAGTTTATACTTGATGAAGCCAAAGTCGCCGTAGTGCCTGGAGTTGCATTTGGTTCTGATGATCATGTCAGAATTTCTTATGCGACGTCAATGGATGACATTGTTAAGGGGATCGATAGAATGACAGAGGCAATTAAGAAGCTCTCTTAGTTCTGGGCCTTCGCCCACCTGGATTTTTCTTTTTTTATAGCTCATTATAGGATTGGTACGCCCGCTGGCAAGTTAAATGTTGATCGGGTTTCAACAATCTATGAATAAAATCAAGATCGGTCTATCCATATCACTCACAGGCAATTATTCAATCCAAGGTGTAGAGAGCTTTGAGGGTATAAAGCTTTGGCTCCAGGAAACTAATAGCCGAGGCGGAATTTTCGTAAGGGAACTGGGTGCGACGTTTCCTATAGAGCTTATTTATTACGACGACGAAAGCTCTGTAGAAAAATGTAGCTCGAATGTAGAAAAGTTAATTAAAGAAGACAATGTCTATATTCTTCTCGGTCCCTATTCTAGCTCTCTCGCTTTAGCAGCTTGTGAAGTTGCTGAGCAATATAATAAGACATTGTGGAATCACGGTGGTTCAACAGATGAGATTTTAGAAAGACCTTTCACCTGTGTGATTAATGCCATTACTCCGGCGAGTAATTATTCATGCGGAATTATTGATGCTATAAAAAATGCTGATCCTGATGCTATGAAAATAGCCACTTTTAGTGCTCAAAACAGCGGGTTTTCTACCCGCGTCGCAAACGGGGCCAAGTTCTACGCACAAAGTTTGGGCTTTGATATAAGAGAGTACAAATTCATTTCAGGCACAAAGGATTTTTCTGCCCATCTGGAAGACCTGGCTTCTTATGAGCCTGATTTAATTCTAGGGATGGGACGAGCTGAGGATGACCTTGCTCTTGCAAAACAGATTGTGAAACAAGGGGTCTACTCAAAAGCTGCAGGGTTTATTGTTGCTTCGATTAAATTATTTAAAGATAAATTTGGTCGCAAAGCTGATGGTATCTTATCTGCTAGTCAATGGGAAAGAGGTCTTCAAATTGTCCCAGATATAGGCCCTTCGTCTGAGGGGTTCTTTTCAAAGTTTATGTCTGTATACGGCAAAGAGCCCGATTACGTGGCTGCCCAGGGATACAATATCGGAATAATCATAGAAAAATGTATTCAGGAGGCCGGAACATTGGATGATTTAACTCTTAGGCGTGTTGCAAAGAGTGCGGATTTCAAAACATTTTATGGAACCTTCAAAACAGATACCAACGGTAATCAGACTGGGCATGAGATGGTTGTAGTGCAGTGGCAAGAAGGGGGAAAAGTTATTGTTTATCCTAAGTCTGTCGCTCAAACCAAAATACTCTATCCCAGATAAGAAATTTAATCTTTATGGTAAACTTATATTAACAAAGAGGGATGTCATGACAGAAACTGAAGATAAAATAAGTCAAGCGCGGGAGGAAATAGAGAATGCCTCGAACATTGTAATTCTCACAGGGGCGGGGATATCGGCAGAAAGCGGGGTACCAATATTCAGAGGGCAGGAGGGGCTTTGGCAGAACTACAGACCGGAGGAGCTTGCGACCCTGAAGCGTTTTGGAAAGACCCGAAGCTCATATGGGAGTGGTATGACTGGAGAAGAAATGCTGTTAAAGATGCAAAACCCAACCCCGGTCACTACGCCCTTTCCGAATTAGAGAACAACCTCCAAAAAGTCACCCTGGTCACTCAAAATATTGATGGTCTCCATCAAATGGCGGGGAGTAGTGGTGTTATCGAGATGCACGGCAATTTGTGGCAGATAATGTGCACCAAATGCGGAGATATTGAACAAAATTTTGATGTGCCGCTGCGTGAATTACCTCCCAAATGCAAGAAGTGTGGCGAGATCGGTAGGCCAAATGTGGTTTGGTTTGGTGAGATGATCGAAATGTCATTAATAGATAGTATTCTAAAAGCAATTGAAGAGTGTCAGGTAATGCTCATTATCGGGACATCAGGCGTGGTTGAGCCCGCAGCTTCAATGGGTCTAGTCGCGAAGCAGGCAAACAAGACTGTAATTGAAATTAATCTTGATGAAACACCCAGCGCCGGACTCTATGATATAGTTATCCGAGAGAAGTCAGGCGAGATACTTCCTTTATTATTTACTTCTAACAGAACTCTAAGTTGATTTGTTGATAGCGAATTGTGCAGCTACTTTTATAGCGGCAATCATGCTTGAAGGATCAGCAACCCCTTTCCATGCAATATCAAACGCAGTTCCATGATCAGGAGAGGTCCTTATTATTGGAAGCCCAAGCGTGATATTTACCCCGTCATTAAACGACACCATTTTAAATGGAATTAATCCCTGGTCGTGATACATTGCAACTACTGCGTCCCATTTTCCCTGGTTGGCATAATAAAACAAAGTGTCCGCAGGTAGTGGTCCTTCAATGTTAATTCCCAACTCTAGCGCCTCTTCAACGGCCGGTATTATATGGTCAATCTCTTCGTTACCAAAGGCGCCTGATTCTCCCGCATGGGGGTTTAGCCCGCAAACAACTATTTTCGGAGCATCTATTTTAAAAAGGGTTACGAGTGAATCGTGTGTAAGCTTAATCGTAGATAGTACTCTGTCTTTACTAATTAACTTCGGAACATTGCTCAATGCCTCGTGTATTGTTACGAGCATTACTTTAAACTTCTGGCCTTCAAACATCATAACGGCTTGATTAGATCCACTCAGATCTTTTAGCATCTCGGTATGTCCTGGATATTTGGACCCGGCAAGGTGGGTCGACTCCTTACTGATAGGCGCCGTCACAATGGCATCAATCTCATTTTCCAAAGCTGACTTAACTGCGGTAGTTATATAGTCGAGGCTAGCCTGCCCGGCTTTTCTATCCAAAGTGCTGGGTTTTAAATCTTCTAATCCAAATTCAGAGCATTCAACAATTTTAATATTACTAACGGAATTATTTGCGGCTTTTTGAAGTATTCCGGCATCTCCGAATATTACTATCTCGCATAAGTCCTTTATCTCGTTTGAAGAGATTGCTTTTACAATTACCTCGGGACCAACGCCGTTTGGGTCCCCCATTGTTATTCCGATTATAGGTTTTTTAGACATGAGTTTTCTCTTTGGATTTCCATACTATGATAGAAATGCGGTTAAATTCTGAACAGTCTCTCTGTGTTAGATCTTGTTATTTCTGACAGCTCATCAATTGAAATTCCTCTCACGTCTGCAACAGTCTGGGCAACATGTTTAACAAATGAAGGCTCGTTTGGCTTCCCTCTATGAGGCACCGGAGCAAGATACGGAGAGTCTGTTTCTATTAGTATCTTATCTGAGGGTATGTTTTTTGCGGCTTCTCTTAATTCTTCAGATTTCTTAAAAGTAACTATTCCTGAGAACGAAATATAATATCCCAAATCCAAATACTTAACCGCGGTATCGTAATTGCCCGTAAAGCAGTGGATCACTCCGGGCGTATCGGCTGCTGTTTCTTTCTTTAAAATTTCCTGCATGTCCTCATCCGCATCACGGACATGAATAATAATAGGCAGGTTGTGCTTCCTTCCCAAACGAATTTGCTCGGTAAAAGAATTTATTTGAATTTCTTTTTCAGAGTTCATATAAAAATAGTCTAGGCCGGTTTCTCCGATTGCCACAACTTTTTCATGAGTAGCATAGCGATCTAGACCCTTGAGTACCTCTTCGTTTGTCTGCTCTGCAGAGTGGGGGTGCACACCCGTTGTCGCAAAGATAAAATCGTATTGTTCTGCAAGAGAAATAGTAGCTTCAGTCGATGGTATATCAGAAGAAATGGAAACGATTTTAGTAATATTGTTCTCTTTAGCTCTTTGTAGGACTTCTGAGATGTTCTCTAAAGAAACTAAATGTGCGTGGCTGTCTATTAGCATTATTTTGGGGTTTTATCTTTGATTATAGATAAAGAAGCTTCTCTTATCTTGGCAGCTTCAGTTAAATTTTTGCTGTTTTCTTCTTTATCTTTTAAAAGGTCTTTCAATTCCGACATAAACTGGTTTACATCTTTAAATGATCTATACACCGATGCAAATCTCACATAGGCAACTTCATCTATCTCGTAGAGCTTGTTGATAACCCTCTCACCTATCTCGCCGCTATCTACTTCTCTATCTCCCCTTTCTTGGAACTCTCTCTCAAGGGAAGAGACAAAGCTTTCAATTACATCCATGCTTATCGGCCTTTTTTCACAAGCTTTTAACATGCCGGTTAATATTTTACTTCTATCAAACGTCTCTCTTACGCCGCCTTTTTTTACTATTAGAAGCTCTACTTCTTCAACACGCTCATAGGTTGTATAGCGGCTGTTGCAATCAAGGCACTCCCGGCGTCTTCTAATGGATGTTTCTTCCTTTCCGAGACGTGAATCTATGACCTTACTTTCTAAACTGGTGCAAAATGGACATTTCATCTATACGAGCCTATCACTATACATTGGGAATTTTTTACAAAGCTCTGCAACATCGTCCTTTATTCTAGATAGAACCCTTTCATTCTCTATGTTATCCAGCGCTTCTTTTATTAATCCTGCGATAATTCCCATCTCTTCTTCTTTCATTCCTCTTGTGGTAATAGCAGGGGTTCCAATTCTAATGCCGCTTGTAACAGCAGGGGGATTGGGGTCAAACGGGATTGCATTTTTATTTACCGTTATGCCTGCAAGCTCAAGTGTGTCCTCGGCAATCTTACCTGTAAGATCTGTTTCCCGTAGATCAACCAGTATTAGGTGATTATCTGTGCCGCCAGAGACAAGATTAAACCCGTGCTCAAGCATACATTCTCCAAGGTGCTTTGCGTTCTTGACTGTTTGAGCCTGGTATTCTTTAAACTCCGGAGTTAGCGCTTCCTTAAAAGCGACAGCCTTAGCAGCTATTATATGCATTAACGGCCCTCCCTGAGAGCCCGGGAAAACTCTGCTGTTAACTTTCTTGGCATGCTCTTCCTTCATCATAATCATGCCGCCTCTGGGGCCACGTAGCGTTTTATGAGTTGTTGTAGTTACATAGTCACAATGTGGGACAGGGTCTGAATAAAGCCCCGCAGTCACTAGACCTGCCGGGTGGGCTATATCTGCCATCAACAGCGCACCGCATTCATCGGCTATCTCTTTAAATTTTGAAAAATCAATATCGCGGGGATATGCGCTCCAGCCGACTACTATAAGTTTAGGGCTGTGTTCTTGTGCGAGTTTTCTGACTTCATCATAATCAATTAAGTTTGTATCTTCCGTAACTCCATATGGGACTATATTATAAAGCCTTCCTGAGAAATTTACCGGACTTCCATGAGTTAAATGTCCGCCGTGTGCTAAATTCATTCCAAGCACGGTGTCGCCTGGTTCAATAGCTGCAAAGTAAACAGCCATATTTGCCTGAGAGCCCGAGTGCGGCTGCACATTAACAGCCTCACATCCAAAAAGCTCCTTAGCTCTATCACGAGCTATGTCTTCAGCAATATCTACAAATTCACATCCGCCGTAATATCTTTTTCTGGGAAGTCCTTCTGCATATTTATTGGTCAGCACCGATCCTGCTGCTTCAAGCACTGCTTCGCTTACATAATTCTCAGATGCTATAAGCTCTAGCCTATATTCCTGGCGCTCTGTTTCAGATCTTATAATCTGGGCTATTTCCGGGTCAAATTTTTCAAGAACAGACATTTCTACTACCTCCGTGAAGTCGAGAAAAGCGCATTAAATATTCAAGATATTAGCAGGCTGATAGTATTAGGCTTTACGGGTCTAATTTTAAAAACCAATCAGCGAGTTTTTCAAAATTCTAATTAGCTTCTCAAGTGATTATAAAGGTAAAAGATTTCTCAGAAACTGCAAGAAATCTTAATATTAAATATTTAGATTTACATCAAAAGAGCCGATCTTTACTTTAGCCATTAAACCGCTCTTCCAGCAAATATCCCTAGCCGCATTTTGCATATTTTGGGGTACTAAGAGATGAAGCTTTGCCCCGAGTTCTGAAAGGTCCTTCCATTTCTTTGCCCTTTCTTCGTTTATTGTTTCTTTTGTTTCAACTTCGACTACTTGCACTATTTGCCCATAATTCTCAAAAATAATGTCAGGGTAGGCGCCGCCGAATTCATAATTCTTTTCTTCCCCAGGGTTTATATGGACTTTGCTATATTGTCTCGAATATTTCTCCTGTACTTTTCTTATTACCCAGTCGTGTAAGAACTGCTCATCAGTCGATCTTGCCATACCTTTCCCCCCACATAAGTTTTGCTTTGAGAATGGCAAAGAAGTCTCGGTAAGGAGATTTAATAAGTTTCACAGTACTATCAGCTCTTTTTACTTCAATTATGTCCCCTGTATTCAGTCTTATTCCAATTTGTCCATCCAGTGTAAGGTAAGTATCCGGCTCATGAGTTGTAACTTTTATTTCGACCTTCATATCGCTTGAAACTACAAGCGGTCTGTTTGTAAGAGTATGGGGACAAATTGGCGTAATAATAGTTACCGGGATTCTTGGATGAACAATCGGGCCGCCTGCAGACAGGGAATAAGCGGTTGAACCTGTAGGAGTCGAAAGTATAATACCGTCTGCTCTATAGGTTGTAACATGTGAGTTCTCTATATAAATTCCCAGATCAATAATTCTAGCTACAGCGCCCTTATTTATAACTACATCGTTTAGTACTTCATAGGTTCCTATGGTGTTTTTCTCACGGTGGATTGTTGTGAGCAGCATCTGTCTTTCTTCAACTTCGTAATTTCCATCTATAATTCTTTCCATCATAGGGTAGAGCTCATCCACTGTTACTTCGGTTAGAAACCCTAGTCCGCCAAGGTTGATTCCTAAAATAGGGGTGCCGTGTTTGCATGTAAGCCTAGCCATCCCTAAAAATGTGCCGTCTCCACCGAAAACCAGGATAATATCAACAAGCTCGGGTATATCTGCCCGGTCTACCGAGTTAGAATGACCGATTTGATCACCTAAATCCTTTTCAACAAAGACCTCAATATCCCTTTCGTTAAGCCATGCTGAAAGATCTTTCGTGATTTCTAGGGGCTCTAATATATTAGGTTTAGCTATAATGCCGATTTTCAAGATTTTTGTCCTCCTAAATGCTCGAACACTTAACCTTTAGATTTGGCTCGATGGAATGATAAATATACCACCGTGCTTAAAGAATCAAAGAATTCCATCTATTCTTGATATTCCTCCGGCTTTTGTTTTAACTTGAGGCGTAAATCAAGTAACTCTTGATAAACTCACTCAGATCACCGTCTAACACGGGGTCTACGTTTCCGGTTTCAAAATTAGTTCTGTGGTCTTTTATCATTCTATATGGATGAAGTACGTAAGAGCGGATTTGACTACCCCATCCTATTTCTTTTTTGGTTGAGTTAAGCTCATCAATTTTTTCCCTCTGCTTTTCTCTTTCTCGTTCATAAAGTCTCGCGCGAAGAATCTTCATCGCTGTTTCTTTATTTTGACGTTGGGAGCGTTCATTTTGGCAGCTTACAACTATTCCTGAAGGGCCGTGAGTAATTCGGATGGCGGAATCAGTTTTATTCACATGCTGCCCGCCTGCTCCGCTTGCCCGGTAAGTGTCAATCCTCAAGTCTTTTTCGTCGATATCGACTTCAATGCTATCGTCAATCTCAGGGGAAATGAAAACTGAGGCAAAGGAAGTATGTCTTCTTTTGTTTGAATCAAAGGGGGAGATTCTAACTAAACGGTGTACGCCGCTCTCAGCCTTTAAATAGCCAAACGCATAATCTCCCTTAACAAGAAAGGTCGCGCTTTTAAGCCCGGCTTCGTCCCCTTCCTGATATTCTACTATTTCTGATTTGAAGCCGCTTCTTTCGGCGTATCTTAGATACATCCGCAGTAGCATATCTGCCCAGTCTTGAGCCTCTGTTCCGCCCGCTCCCGCATTAATAGAAACAATTGCGTTACTTGCGTCCTCAGGCTCCCCAAGAATCCTCTTAAATTCAAGATTCTCTACCTTTACCTCGATCTCCGACAATTTTGCCTTAGCCTCTGCCAAAGCATCCTCATCGCCTTCTTCTAGTGAAAGCTCTTCTAAGACTTCAACATCTTCTAGCTCAGAAGTTAAGCTCTGCCACTGCTCAACAGTCTGTTTAATTAGCGATTGTTCTCTAAGTGTTTCTTGGGCTAGGTCTGCGTTATCCCAAAATTCGGGTTTACCAGTGATTTCTTCTAACTCGCTTAATCTGGATTCTTTGCCAGGCAGGTCAAAGATAGTCTCCAATTATTACTAATCTTTTCTTTATATCTTGGATTTGTTCTTTGTTATCGCCTATCATAGATTCCTTACCTCCTGCAAATAATCAAATAATATAAATTTTTGATTTGCAAAAGCAAACCGGGTTGAATTATACAGAGTTTTGGGTAGATTCATATAGACTTTCTTGTCGCAAATTTTCATTGATTAAAAGAGTGCAAATTAACTTAAACTACTTAGATTCAACTATCTTTATCCTATAGTTATTTGTACATATGAAGATTTGTAGTTGTAAGTCGGAATTGTAAAATTATAAAACGTTAATAGAATGAAGGAGAATCTAAAGTGAAACAGTATCTATTTACACCTGGTCCCGTACCTGTCCCAAGCGAAGTATTAATTGAGATGGCTAAGCCTATTATCCATCATAGAACAGCAGAGTTTGAAGAAATTTTTGCAGAAGTTAGAGAAGGACTTAAATATATATACAACACTAAACAGGAAGTTCTTATCTTAGCCGCATCAGGTACTGGAGCTATGGAAGCCTCAGTTGTAAATACTCTTTGCAGAGGCGACAAAGTTTTAGTCGTGAACAGCGGAAAGTTTGGCGAGAGATGGGGCAAAATCTGCCGTGCCTACGATCTAGAGGTTAACGAGATTATGGTTGAGTGGGGAAGAGAAATTGATCCCTCAGTTATTGAAAAAGCTCTAAACGACGATCCTTCTATTAAAGCAGTACTAACACAAGCCAGTGAAACCTCAACCGGTGTAAAACATCCGATTAAAGAAATATCAGAAATTACAAGCAAAAGAGACGACGTCATTCACATAGTTGATGGAATAACAGGAGTAGGAGTTTTTGAGATAGCTTTTGACGAATGGGGGGTCGATGTTTTGGTTGGTGGTTCTCAAAAAGCGTTTATGCTTCCTCCTGGGCTTTCATTTGCCGCTATGAGCGAGAAAGCCTGGAAGTTTTATGAAACTTCCGATCTTCCAAAATTTTACTTTGACTTTAAACCGGCACTGAAAAACGCTGAAAAAAATACTACAACATTTACTCCAGCCGTGACTCTTATAATTGGCCTTGCTGCAGTTCTAAAAAGGTTCAAAGAAGAGGGTCGCGAAAATATGCACAAGCGCCACTCAAGGCTTGCTCTTGCTACCAGGGAAGCGATGGCCGCTATAGGTCTTGAGCCTTTCGTGCTGGATACTCCTAGCTCAGCGCTTACTATTGTAACAGCGCCGCCTGAAATTGGAGCCGGCAAAGTTATAGCAGGTCTACGCGACGAGTTCGGAATAACTGTGGCTGGTGGTCAGGATCAGGCTAAAGGTAAGATCTTCAGAATCTCTCATATCGGTGATATTGGTAAAACAGATACTTTGTCGATCATTGCTGCGATTGAGAGCGTCCTTAATCAGCTTGGTTATGAGTTTAATTTTGGCGCAGCTACTAAAAAAGCATCTGAAATACTCGGCACAAAATTATAAGTGTAGCCTTTTAAAGGCAATATACTAAGCAAAAGACTGGCTCTATGTGAGGAAGATAAAATTTATCCACCTTTCCGATATTCATATCGGCCTACAGACGCACGGAAAGATAAACGCTGCTACAGGTAAAAATACAAGGTTAGAGGATATCCTTAAATCTCTCGACTTTGTATTTGAGTATGCTCAAAAAGAGTCGGTCGATCTTGTACTTATAGCCGGCGACATCTTCCACAGAGAAAACCCGCAACCAACAGAAGAAATAGAGTTCTCCAAAAGAGTCCTAAAGTTAGTTCAGGGGTCTAATGCCAGAGTTGTAATGGTACTAGGCAATCATGACTATCCTTCGGCCGGCGGCAGGGCTTCTGCTGTTGAGATTTTCCCTGCACTCGATATTAACCGAGTGACTATAGTAAGAAAACCCAAATTAATTAACTTGAACACTGAAAATGGCCCGATCCAAATTGCGTGTTTGCCGTGGGCGGGTCGAAGCGGTCTGCTTACAAAGGATGAATATAAGTCGCTAAGCTCTCAAGAAATTCAGATAGAAATTGAAAAGAGATTAATTGCTATTATTCGCGATTTGTCCTTAAAAACGAATAAATCAGACCCTGCCATACTTCTCGCCCACCTGGCTGCAAGAGACGCTAAGCTCTCAGGCACCGAACGAGATACCCTTACAACTACCGACCCGATTGTTCCGGTGAGCGAGCTAAACAATAAAGCATTTCAATATGTAGCTCTTGGGCATATTCATAGGTTTCAAAATTTAAATAAAGACGACGCCCCGCCAATTATATATTCAGGGAGCATAGAGAGGATTGATTTCACAGAAGAGAAAGAGGGCAAGGGGTTTGTTCTAGGCGAAATTTTCGAGTCTGAAGATGGCTGGAAATGTGAATATAAATTTATTGAAACTCCATCCCGAAAATTTATTACTGTAGAGCTTGATCAAAGTGATTTGGAGACAGAAGAGGATTTAGAAAAGCGCTTTAGTAAAGATGATTATTCTGATGCAGTGGTTAGGGTCAGATACAAAGTCTCAGGTCCCAGCGACAAGGTCGATGAGAAGAGAATTAAATCAATCTTTGAAAGTGCTCAAAGTCTTAAGATTGAGAAGGTATTTGATAAGCACGAAAAGGTTATGAGACAAGCTGGGCTTTCAAAGACTATGGGGCTTATGGAAGCACTAGATAAATATATTGAGACAAAGCCTGAATTAAAAAGCATGGCGGATGAGATGAAATCATATGCTGAGAAGCTTATAAGAGATAATACTGATAATACTCAAGATTAATTTTCGGATATTCCGTTATCATAGCAGGGGCCGTTGGCTTCATCGCATTCTTCGATTTCAAGCTGTAAGGTCACATGACTGATTTTGAACTTCTCTGACAGTTCTTGTTTGAGTCCACTTAATATCTCTTCACTATTTTCCATATTCTGTACTACGACATGAGCGCTAAGCGCTTCAAATCCTTGAGTTAATGTCCACGCATGAAGATCATGAACGCTAATCACATTATCTTTTGAGCAGATACAGGTTTGTACTAAGTCAAGATCTATCCCTTTAGGTGTCCCCTCAAGAAGTATATGGCTTGATTCTTTAAACAGCACCCAAGCGCCGCGAATAATCAGAATCGACACCAGGATACTAATGAGCGAATCCGCATAGTACCACTTGGTCGTGATCATTATGATTCCTGCAACTATAGCCCCAACTGATCCAAGAGCATCGCTCAAAACGTGGTACAAAGCGCCCTTGATATTTAGATTACCGCTTTGATATTTAAAAAGAACATAAGCGCTTGCAAGGTTGATAAGTAGTCCCACAACTGCAACTATCGTCATTTCAACGCTTTTAACTTCATGCGGGGTCATTAATCTTTTGTAAGCTTCGATTAATATTCCTGCCGAGATTGCAAATAATAAAAGGCTGTTAAAAAATGCAGCCAGTATCTCTGCTCTGTAGAATCCAAATGTTTTAGTTGATGTTGAGGGTTTTTCTGTGAACCAGATTGCAAAGAAGGCGAGCGATATGGCGAATACATCTGCCAGCATATGCCCGGCATCCGACAACAGCGCAAGACTACCGGTGTAGAACCCCGCACCAGCTTCCACTATCATAAAGATAAAAGTAAGTACGAGAACTATGCCAAGCGCTCTTTTTTCCCTTACGTTTTTTAAATTGCGGCTATGGTTTTGGTGTTCCATCTAAATAAAATATACCTGCTGAAAGCACTAGGCAAAGAAAACTAAGAATTAAATTTGAACGGATTAATTTAGTTTACCAAAATGCTTTTTTACAAGCGGATCACGGTCAATCTCTGATATCAAATAACCGATCTGATACTGATCTCCCGGGTAATAATACAACTTAACACCTTGCGGTGTAACATAATACATTCCCTCTTTTCTGGTCTCATCGGAAAGCTCAACTTCATATACAGAGAATCCGACAGTACCTGCCCCAAGGTTGACCGATTTTCTCTCTTCTCTGAGCTTTGTTACCTTATCTGCTAATTCCCAGGCTTTAGGAAAAATCTGCCCGTTTACATTTAGTTTCATTTTAGTCCTCTGTTTTTATTGCTTTGATTATTATAGAACCTGAATCTTTGAAATCATTCCGATGCAGGTCATAATTCTATCTATATTAGAATCCCTTTCATGAAGATATCTTTCTTTAACTTCTGTGCCGCAATTGTTGCATTGAGGCTCGTTTGAATCTTCAACCATCGTCGAGCAGCTTTCGCAAAATAGCCCCTTTTTGTCATACCAGGTTAAATGAGAATAAAGCAGTTCATTGACCCCTCTTTTGCCAAGAGAATCAGCCCATTCTGAGATATCCCAGATAATACGGTTTCTAAACTTCTCCGGAATTTCGCTAAGATCACCTGAGTAAATTTCGTCATCGTCTACAAAAATCTTACAAGAAAAATTGGTTTTTTGTTCCATTTGAAATACCGATTAAGGTTAAATACGAGTAGTTCTAGATAACAAAAGCTGATCCACCAATACTAGATTTACCATCGCCTCAGCTATAGGAACAGCCCTTGGGCAAAGACATGGATCGTGACGTCCTTTTACTTTAAGCTCTTTGGGGTTTCCCGATTTATCAACCGTATTTTGTGTTTTTGAAATTGACGAGGTTGGCTTTATTGCAATTCTCACAACCAAATCTTCGCCGTTTGTCATTCCGCCAAGGAGTCCTCCGGCGTTATTGGTTTTAAAACCAAGCTCTCCGGAATCTTTTTTTATCATTAAGTCGTTAGCCTGTGATCCTTTCATCCTGGCAGCTTCAAATCCAAGTCCAACCTCAAATCCCCTAATTCCACCAAGACTCATAAGTCCTTGCGCAAGCTCAGCGTCTACCTTATGAAAAACAGGAGTTCCTAAACCTGTCGGAAGCCCAGTTGAGACAACCTCCACTACACCTCCTATTGAATCGCCTTGCTTCCGTACGGTATCAATGAGCTCTATCATTTGTTCAGCCGTCTTTGCATCCGGACACCGGACTATGTTTTTCTCTATCTCATTAAAATCAATATTCTCGGCAACTATATCGCCAACCTGTTTTACATATCCATAAGTATGAATGCCGTTTAAATTTAGAATTTTTTTAGCTATTGCCGCAGCCGCCACACGTCCCACAGTTTCTCTGTTTGAAGATCTCCCTCCGCCCCTGTGGTCTCTGAACCCATACTTTTCATCGTAAGTGAAATCAGCATGTCCCGGGCGGTACGTGTCTTTTATATCCTCATATGATTTTGATATGGCATCCGTGTTTCTGACCATTAGAGAAATAGGTGTGCCGAGAGTTTTTCCTTCAAAAACGCCAGAAAGAATTTCAACTGTATCGGGCTCTTTTCGCTGAGTTGTGATTTTACTTTGTCCCGGACGGCGACGGTCGAGCTCAAATTGAATTTCTTCAGGACTAATTTCAAGCCCCGCGGGACAGCCGTCTAACACAACCCCAACAGCGGGCCCATGAGACTCTCCCCAGGTTGTAATGCGGAAAATTGTTCCAAATGAGTTACCAGACATAGGATGATTTTATATGAAATGAAATACGTTGCAAATTTCAGCTAATCTAAATAACCGTATTCCTTAAACCAGCTCAAAGTGTTCTTAACACTTTCTCTAATATCTGAGGGCTGATAGCCTAGTTCATTAATAGCCTTTGAGCTATCAAAATGCCATCTTAACTTTGACAATTTTACAGAGTCCAAGTCCATGGTCGAGTAATTAGGAAAACTCATGCCAAGAACTCTCTCAACTATATATCCAGAGGCTAAAGCCATAAAATAAGGTATTTTCATCTTAGGTTTTGCTACTCCCGTAACCTCTTCTAATAAATTGAAAAGCTCAAGCAATGTGAAATTCTCATTTCCCAAAATGTACCTTTCGCCAATCCTGCCTTTTTCAGCAGCGAGAATATGTCCCTCAGCCACATCCTCAACATCAACCATATTTAGTGTGCCGTCCATGTAGCCCGGAAACTTCTTTTTGTAAAACCAAAGAATAAATGCTGTGCTGGATAAATAGATGTCACCGGTGCCGATTACAGTTGAGGGATTTACTACAACAAGGGGCAAGCCTCGTTTTGCAAAATCAAGAGCGATTTGCTCTCCTCTGTGCTTTGTATCCAGATATTTAACCCCTAAATAATCAAGATTGTACTCAGTTTCTTCATCTGCAATACCACCGTTAGCGGCAACGCCAATTGCGGCAATGCTGCTAGTGTGAACTACTTTTTTAATACCCGCTTCAAGCGCTGCGTTTAGTATACTTGAGGTCCCTTTTACATTTATTTCTTCCATCTTCTGATAATCTTCTTTTCTAAATGAAGCTACCCCAGCTGTGTGATACAAAGTATCGCAGCCTGTCAAAGCTTCATTTATGGAATCCATGTCCATTACATCTCCATATACTCTTTCGACATCGATGTCATCGATATTTGTAGTTTGGCTGGATTTTCTTAGAAGGATTTTTGCATGCTCACCCCTGTCTACTAATTTTTTGGCAATATGAGAGCCTATAAATCCGGTTGCCCCTGTTACTAAAGTGGCCATGAGAAAACCTCCTAAATAGAATTAAGAATTGATATTACAATGGAAGATAAAGAAAAACAATTTGGCTTGTTATCTGCTCCCCAACTTGCATCAGCAATATTTTAAGAAATTAAGGTCTTGGAATAATTTAATTATCCTTAAGGCATTGAGTTCAAATTTTATCAATGTATATTTTTACAACTACTTCAAAGCAGGGGCTAAAATGGAATTAGAAGAACTTTTAAGAGACAGGGAATTTGATGAGGGCAAAAAAAAACTTAATGATGCAATAGCCATAGCCCAAAGAGAATGGGAACATGTGAGATATTCATTAGAGCTTGTGGGTGATATAGGTGAGTTTGATAAAGAAGATTTTATGATAGGGGTGATTGAAGAGGACGTCATAATCCGTGAACCACTCTTGAGCCCGACAAAATCTGTCTCCGGATACTCACCAACATTTTATCCTATGTACTTTGTGCAGAATTTGCTAGCTATGGATAAGCAGCTAGCAAAAGAAGGTTACCGTACGATAGAATCACTATACGTTTTTGTGGAGCTTGCCACTAAGGCCGGAGAAAGACTAGGATTGATCGGATCATTTGCGATGTCATTTGGAAGCGGTTACGGAAGCGCAAGATCAGGATGGATTGCTGAGAAAGGTTATCCCTTAGAAAGAGATTTGTTTGTAAAAATGTTCTTCAAAAACAGGAAGGAAAGCCATGATTGGGATTTCTTCTGGACATCTGTCAGAGAAAATTTAAATCAGATTTTCTTAAAATTTGAATCCTGGCAGAATGACGAAAAGCTCTACAAAAAAGAAGTTAAGTCAAAAGCGATTGTTAAACCAATGCTGGTCTAATTGGCTATAGGCTATTATAAAGTAATCCTTCTTCGCTGGGCTCAAATCAAGAAAAACCGTCTTCATACTCTGGAGCCAAGTTCTCAAAACTCGGGACGCCTCGTTTTTCTAGGAACGCTAGTTTTATACTGCCGGTAGGGCCGTTTCTCTGTTTTCCTATAATTAATTCTGCAATACCGTCTTTTTCCTCAGGGTCTTTTCTGTAAACATCTGCCCTGTGTATAAAAAGAACCAAATCAGCATCTTGCTCTATTGCTCCACTCTCTCTTAAATCAGAGAGTTGAGGTATCCTGTCCGATCGGGTTTCGGTTTGCCTGCTGAGCTGGGAAATTGCTAACACAGGTAGTGACAATTCTTTAGCAAGAGCCTTAAGTGAGCCGGAAATCTCAGCGATCTCACGTTCCCTTGATTCCGATTTTCTGCTGCCTCGCATAAGTTGCAAGTAGTCCACAATGATTAAGTCCAAGCCCTTATCTTTTTGTAGCCTTCTGGACTTAGCTCGTATCTCCATAACGCTTATCGCCGGGGTATCATCAATAAAGATCTTTGCCTGACCTAATTCATCAGCAGCGTGTACTAGCTTTTCCAGGTCGCCATCCTTTATGTAACCGCTTCTAATACTGGAGTAGTTAACTTTGGATTTATTGGAAAACATTCTCAACATCAGCTGCTCTTTTGTCATTTCAAGAGAAAAGATGCCGACAGTCTTATTGTCGTTAATAGCAGCATGATATGCGATATTCAAAGCCAAAGATGTTTTTCCAAGGCCAGGTCGAGCTGCAAGTATTACAAGGTCTCCAGCTTGAAACCCTGATGTCATGTAGTCAAGTTTCTCAAAGCCTGTCGGTATACCCGTTATTAATTCTTTTCTAGCGTGAAGCTGCTCAATGATTTCAAGCGCTTTATTCGCAAGATATTTTGAGTCATAAAAGCTTGGCTTAATTTTGTTCTGACCAATGTCCAGTATCGTATGTTCTGCCCTGTCGATAAATTCGTCCAAGTCAACATTATTGTCGTTACCACGGTGAGCAATGTCAGTCGCTGCGATAACCATATTTCTGAGGATGGACTTTTCTTTGACTAACTGGGCGTAATACTCGACATTCTCTGTGGTCGGCACGAGTTCTGTAAGATATGTGAGATAGCTGCTTTCACCTACCTCTTCAAGTAAATTTCCTCTTGATTTAAGGTTGTCAAATAGAGTGAGCAGATCTATGGGTTTATTGTCCCTATCCAGATCTACCATTGCGTTGAATATTTTGCGGTGGGCGTCCTTATAGAAGTCCTCAGCTATAAGAATTTCAAGCACTTGGTTAATAACTGTGCTTTCCAATATTATTGAGCCAAGAACTGCCTGCTCGGCTTCAATATTCTGAGGAAGTGGTCTAGATAGCATTTCCATAACTTTTATATTAAATCATTCCACCCTATGAATTCAATGTCTGATTTTTAATTCGAAGTGAGATTGTTGCTATTCTACAATTACAATGCCTATATCCATTACATTTGTGCCTGTAGGACCGGTGATAATTAAATCCCCTAATTTGTCAAAAAAGTCATAAGAATTATTTTGTGCAAGGTGCTCTCTAGCGCTCACATTAATTTTCCTTGCATTAAGCCGGCTCTGTCCGTCGCATATTGCCCCGGCAGCATCTATTGGCCCATCTACCCCGTCCGTATCACAAAATAATCCAACGATGTTATGATCTGTTATTTCCATACAAAATGATAGAGCAGTCTCGGTGCTTCTGCCGCCTTTGCCCATGCTGTGCACTGTGACGGCGGTCTCTCCGCCAAAGATAATGCAGCTTGGTGTTTTTACCGGAATGTCGGATCTTTCAATATCAAATGCAATTCCCGCTATTACTTTAGCTACTTCCTTTGCTTCTCCACTAATCTGAGAAGACAGCATCAGTGTGTTATATCCAAATTCGGCGGCTTTTTTCTGAGCTGCAATCAGCGATTTAATGTTGCTGCCAACTATTAAAGTCTGGACCAATTCCGGGTCGAATTCACCTTCTTTAAGCGTTTCCGCAAGCTCCCCCTTCCGCCCGTCTTCAAGATGCACGACCACTTGAGGTGGAAGTTGGTGCTCTATACCTAAAGCTTCTATAACGCGCCAGGCATCTTCGTATGTAGTTGAATCGGGCACAGTTGGGCCTGAGGCGATGGCGTCTAATTTATCGCTTACTACGTTTGATAGAATTAATGTCACTACATGAGCGGGCAGCGCTTTTTTTAAGAGCCCGCCGCCTTTAATTTGTGATATATGTTTTCTTACAGCGTTTAAACCGTTTTTGTCTACGCCGCTTCGCAAAAGCGCTTCTGTAGCTTTTCTTGTATCGTCTAATGTGAGCCCGGGTGAAGGCATAGATAACACGGCGCTTCCGCCTCCTGAGATTAGAAATATGACTAAGTCTTTTTCCCCAGCAGTTCCAAGAATCGACATAACATCATTGGCTGCAAGAATACTTCTCTCATCGGGTACGGGATGGCCGCAAAGATGGAATCCTAATTTGTTAAACTTTCTCTCAGGCTGTGAATTGGATATGACCATTCCACCGCTAAGCCTGTTACCAAGCACTTCTTCGACACCCTCAGCCATGGCCGAGGCAGCTTTTCCAAAAGCTATTGCATAGATGGAATCAAATTCTTTGAGATCGTAAGTCTTTGACTCAATAGTGAGTACTTCATCTTCAAGGCTTAAATAGTCGAGTACGCATTTTTTAGGATTTGCCGCTTCTACGGCCTCTTTGTATATTTCAAGCGCATGCTGTCTTGTTTTATCTGTATCCATTGTCTTATTGTTTTATTATATATTGTTTTATTGTTTGATCATATATTTCAATCTTGAAGCGATACTGATTAGTCTTCCCTCAGCTCTTGGATTACTTGATCAACCCTCGCTTTTGTAAGATTTTCCTCAAGCGTATTATCAACAAGCATTACAGGCGCTGTTCCGCATGAGGCCAGACATTCAGCTTCCATAAGTGTAATTTTCCCGTCAGGAGTTGTTTCACCTGTTTTTATGCCCAATTTATCACACATATAATGCTCTACGTGCTCAGCCCCTCTCAGTGCGCATGACAATGTTCTGCAAACCCACACGATGTGCTTACCTGCGGGTTCCGTAAAAAACATAGTATAGAAAGTGGCGACGTTTTGAACGCTGGAAGGACTTATTTCCAGCATAGTAGCAGCTTCTTCCATGGATTGCGCAGACAGGTATCCGTACTCATTCTGAATTTCTCTAAGCACCGGTATAAGCGCTGATCGTTTAGTTTCAGATTTAGAAACAATAGCATTTAATTTCTTTGTCAGTGTTTCAGAAAAAGGCATTTAATATTCTCCAAAATTAGCTCAGATAATCTTACATGGTTTGAATCTGATCTCAAGAATAAAGGTTCTTCTGTCCAGGAACTATTGATAGCAATATTTATTAGCTATAATCTAACAGTCTATTTTGTAATATGAGCTTGATACAGACTAAAAAGTTAATATTTGCTATAGAGTAGACAGTTACATAATTATGCTGAATAGTAAGCCATCTATAATAATAACAAAAGGAAGGTGTCATGCTCGGAGCATTTAAAAAAATATTCAACGGATCAAAAAAAGAAGAAAGTGCAGAGGATAGGGAGCTTAAACTGAGGGTTGCAACTAGTGTTATTTTACTAGAAGCAGCTACTGCTGACTCTAACTTTTCTCCACAAGAGCAAGAAAAAATCATAGAAATATTAAAATCAAGGTTTCAGATGAATGATGAATCAGTCAAAGAACTGATCGATGAATCCGAAAATGAAAGAAAAAACTCGACCGATTTATGGTATTTCACCGACCTTATCAATGAAAATTTGAATAATGAAGAAAAGTACAACTTAATGGAGCTGGTTTGGGAAGTGATATACTCAGACGGGACCCTTGATAAGTTTGAAAACTATATAGCGCATAAGCTGCTAAATATGCTTAATCTAGATCGTTCGAAATTCATTGAGCTTAAACTGAAAGTTAAGAACGGGACTGAAACGGCCTAGTATATGATAGTGTCTATAGTTAATTTGTAACCAGTGATTTTTTTGTAATCTTCTCAATTTAGAATTGCGGTATTCTTTATGATTTATCTATCTTAGTCTTAAAGTCGGGGATAATTTTGATATGAGTTTCTCATCGGGAGAAATAGTGAATCAAGTCAACAACCGAAACAGAGTTGCTATTGTTTACGGTTTAAGAACGCCATTTATAAAATCAGGGACACTATTTAGAAACCTATCGTCTTTAGAGCTTGGGAAAATAGTAACTGTCGAGCTTTTAAACCGGACCGAAATAGATCCTAAAGACATAGACAAAGTAATTTTCGGCACTGTTCTTCCTTCAATTAAAACATCTAATTTAGCAAGAGAAATATCTCTTAGCTCAGGCGTTCCTGTAACTGTGCCTGCTTTTACGGTAACCAGCGCATGCGCTTCAGGTACTCAGGCTTTCACAAACGGGGTCGAAAGTATTTTGTCGGGTGATTCAAATGTAGTTGTAGTTGGTGGAGTCGAATCTATCTCTGATTTCCCAGTTCTATTTTCAAAAAGTTTCAGGAATATGCTCTTTGATTCATCAAAAGGTAAAAATATTTTTCAAAAAGCAAAACCCTTTTTTAAAATGGGGGTAGGGGACATTGCTCCTGATATACCGGCAATTGCCGAGCGGTCGACAGGCCTGACTATGGGCGAGTCCGCCGAAAAAATGGCCCGACTAAACCAGATATCAAGAAAAGACCAGGATGAATTTGCTCTGCGTAGTCATACCTTGGCATCAAAAGCCCAGAAAGAGGAAATATTTAGAAGGGAAATGATAAAGACTTTTATCCCGCCTGATTTTGAAGAACCAATATTCACTGATAACGCAGTAAAAAGCGGCCTAACTATAGAGACTCTATCAGAGCTGAAGCCGGCATTTGATAAAGAATACGGCACGGTAACTTCGGGCAACTCAGCTCCCTTGTCAGACGGCGCTTGTGCTCTGCTTCTGATGTCTGAAGAAAGAGCCAAGGCTCTTGGATTTAAACCTTTAGGCTATGTACGCTCCTATGCCTATTCCGCCCTTGATCCTAGAGATCAGCTGCTTATGGGTCCGGCATATTCTACCCCGGCAGCCTTAGACAAAGCGGGGCTTACACTTAAAGATATGGAACTTGTTGAAATACATGAAGCTTTCTCTGCACAGGTGCTTTCAAATATTAGAGCGTTTGCTTCAAAAAAATTTGCTGAGGAAAAGCTCTCTCGGACTAAAGCTCTCGGAGAGATTGATATGGATAAAGTAAACGTAACCGGAGGCTCAATCGCCATAGGGCACCCATTTGGAGCAACTGGAGGAAGAATAATTTTGACCCTTCTATACGCGCTTCAGAGAAGACAAGCCAATTTTGGCCTCGCCACTGTTTGTGCAGCCGGAGGTCTTGGTGCGACTGTCATTTTAGAAAGGGAGTAATATTTTATAAGACTTTTTTATAAGACTAATACAAATGAACAGCATATCTTTTGAATTAGATAAAAATGGTATAGCAGTGCTTAGGTTTGATAACCCTGAGAGCACCTCAAACAAGCTGCGTCAAATTGATATAGCCTGGATGCTTGAGTTCCTAGGCAATATTGATAGACAGCTCGATATGATAGAAAACGAGGATGAAATAAGGGCTGTAGTTCTCTATAGCGGTAAGGAAAAAAGTTTTATTAATGGTGCCGAGTTAAGGGAGTACTTCAATTTCACTCTTGCAGATGAGGGCAGGGGATATAGCTTAAAAGCCCAGGAAGTAACAGAGAAGATAGAGAGTTCGAGGGCGCCATTTATTGCAGCTGTGAGTGGATCTTGTCTAGGGATGGGGCTTGAGCTAATTTTGGCTTGTACATACAGAGTTGCTTCAGAAAACTCAAATACTTATTTTGGAATGAACGAGGTCGAAAATGGATTAATCCCATGTGCCGGAGGTACGCAAAGGCTTCCAAGGTTAATAGGTACAAGAGAAGCGCTTGATCTAATTCTCTCAGGGGAAACTATCGATTCAACTTATGCCAAGAAGCTTGGATTAATAGATGAAGTGGTTCCTTCTGAAATACTATTGGACATTTCCCTTGAACGCGCCTTGCAGATATCAAATAAAGAATTTAAACCCCAAAGAGGTTACTTTAAGGGCATACAGCATACGATTGTAAATGAGAATCCGATTGCTCGAAAAAAACTTTTTAATGATGTAAGAAAACAGGCGAATAAAGACCGGCGGCCCTCAATCAATTCGCCGATAATGGCAATTGAAGCTCTTGAGGTTGGTATGTCCAGCTTTAACAGGGGGCTTCATGTTGAATCTGTTTATTTTGGAGAACTCGTTGTAAGCACTGCGACACGAAGTTTGATAAGGACTCAAATGGCTTTAGAAAAAGTTAAGGACGAGTCAGGCTTTTCTAAAACAGGCGTTAAAGCCAAAGGCGATATTCATAAAATAGCAGTTGTTGGCGCAAATAATTTAGGCAATGAAATTAGTTCTCTAGCTGCTGATCACGGTGTTAAAGTCCGCTTGAAGGGAAGGGATGACGAAGAGGTGGGGTCGAGTCTTAAGTATTGTTATGATCACTTCAAAGATAAATATGACAATCACGAAATAAAAGAACTGGACTTTGAACAGAAGTTTGATCTAATTAGTGCAACTGCAGATTATTCAGGTTTTAAAAGAGCTCAAATAATTTTTGAATGTGGGGAAGAGGATCTGAAATTTAAGCTTGATGCATTAAAAGAAATAGAGCCGATTTTGCAGATGAATGCTATATATCTCTCAAGCTCTTTTGTCTATCCCATTGCCGGTATTGCTTCAAATTCAATACTCCCAGGCAGAGTTATAGGGGGCCGCTTTTTTAATTATGCCGACAGCTCTGAATTTGTTGAAATTTCTGTTACCGACGATACATCTAAAGAAGCTCTTTCAGAGGTGATAGAGTTTTTAAAGAGACTAGGGAAAATCCCAATTGTAGTAAACGGGGCAACCGGCTCCTACACTACACGGGTGCAGCTGGCTTATTTTAACGAGAGCCTCAATCTTGTTAGCGAGGGTGTATCCATAGAATCAGTAGAAGATTCAATGACCCGGCTTGGATTTGAAGAAGGGCCTTTTATGACTATTGATAGAATAGGGATAGATCTAGTGCTGAAAGCATCTAATATAATATATCAAGTGCAAGGTGATAAAATAAAACCTCATCCCTCTCTTGGCCTCTTAGTTAGCAATGAAAGGTTAGGCCTAAAAAACGGACAAGGTTTCTATAAATATCACAAAGATCAAGGAAGGTTTGATAAGTCAGTCTATAAATTTTTCCCTGTACATTCTGAAAAATCTCAGAGCATGACCAATAAAGAAATACAAGAACGTCTTATGTTGGCAATGGTAAATGAAGCGCTTATTTGTCTTGATGAAGGAATCATCGACAGTCCTCAGGAAGGAGATATTGCGGCGCTCCTTGGACTTGGCTTCCCCCCGGTTATTGGGGGGCCTTTTAACTATGTAGATTCTCAAGGGGCAGGGGAAGTTCTAAAGAAACTCCATAACCTGAGTGTTAAATATGGAACCCGGTACATATCACCTGTTCTTCTTAAAGATGCATCTGTTTCCGGCAACAAATTTTATGATAATTAATTATTCTATTGCATATTGGTGAAGAGACAATATTCTTATTTGCCGAGCCCGAATAATCGTGTAAATTGGAGTTCTTAAATACGGAGTTCTTAAATACTATGAGTTCTAAAGATAAGACCAAAAGTTCTAGAGATAAGACTATTAAAGATAAGACTAACAGTAAGTATTTTAAACCAGCGATCCTCATTCTTTCTGTAATTGGGTTTTTGCTATCTGTTTATCTAACTTATTTGCATTACACAGAGGGGCACACTGCATTTTGCTCGCAGGGATCAGATTGTGACGCCGTCAGGCAGAGCAGTTACTCTTCAATTTTTGGGGTTCCTGTAGCTCTTTTCGGAGCTATTGCGTATGCACTAATCTTCTGGTTTACATACGTTTCTATTTCCAAGAGTCTCAGGTGGCTTCTTCTATATATAATATCCTTGGCCGGTTTTGTTTTCTCTGTATATCTAACTTATCTTGAGCTTTTTGTAATAAAGGCGATATGTCCTTATTGCGTTATTTCAGCTTTAATAATGACAGCAATTTTTATTATGATTGCTTTTAGAAAAGCCGAGTTTTACCCCAAACTGTCTTCGTTACATACTGCAGTCCTTACTGTTTGTGTGCTTGGAGTTGTGGTAATTGGATCAAGCGCCTTTCAATCTGACAGGCTTGAATCTCAAAATGAGGGAACAAGCACAGCAAATAGTTTTCAGCTTGGGCTGGCAAAGCATTTAAGACAGAACGGCGCTAAGATGTACGGCTCTTATAAGTGTCCTCACTGCAACGCTCAGAAGGCCTTATTTGGAGACGCATCAAAGTATGTTGATTATGTAGAATGCGATCCGGAAGGTCCTAATACCAGGTCTAATCTTTGTTTCTCGCGTGGAATAATTAACTACCCAACTTGGGAGATAAACGGCAAGTTCTATGAGGGAGCAAAATCCTTACCAGAGCTCTCTCAACTCTCAGGTTATAACAAATCCCAACAATAATTTGGTCTGTTTGTACTGCTCCCCAGGTAATCCGGCCACAAGAATAGTCACTAGCAGGGCTAGAGTTAAACGGGCTGAATTTTCCTTTTAATAGGGTCGTTACAGGTGGCACAGGATCATTTAAAAATACCAGTGGGCAGGTTGTTCAAACTGGTATAGGAGCCAATTCAACAGGATTATTTAGTTTCACTTTTGATTTGGCATAATAAGTCTTCGGGCCATGGTTTTAGGTCTGGTCCTTGTAAGCTGCTGTAAAAGTTCATATACATATGAGACAGTATGGAAAAAGAGATAGGGGGGTAAACTAGAAGGAGGAGGTACCCCTGAATGAGTTTTTTTAGTATAGCCAAAGGATTTCATAAATTATCAAGCCACCCGCCGCCGGAGC